>NZ_JANAVL010000060.1:0-2277 GCF_024213455.1 Domibacillus sp. A3M-37
TTCTTCGCTGTATTTCACCATAGAAAAAACACCCCTAAAGTTAGATTTTTAACTCTAACTTTAGGGGTGCAGCACCTTTTGCATTCTCTTTTCTTTATTAACTTGTTATTTTCTTAATCGTTATTCGATTTTCTTCTGCCGCCACTGCTGCTTTGTCCGCCCTTTCGGCTTGCTTCTTCACGGCTCATTTTACTGTTATTATTACCGGAATTGCTGTCATCCTCACGTTGCTGTGCCCGAGCTTCTCCACCTTTTTGTCCAATTTCTTGATAGAATTCTTTATCATGATTTTCAGCAGTGGCTTCTCCGCCCTTTTGTCCAATTTCTTGGTAGAATTCTTTATCATGATTTTCGGCGGTAGCTTCTCCGCCTTTTTGTCCAATTTCTTGGAAAAATTCTTTATCATGATTTTTAGCTGTAGCTTCTCCACCCTTACGTCCTGCTTCTTCACGACTCATTGTCTTACTTTTTTTCTCAGCCATTAAAAGTTCCTCCTCAGTAAATTTGGATTTAACTTACAGTACTTTGTTACCCAGCTGTTATTATATTAAACAATTTTTTCAAAAATTAACAAAAAAATACAAAAGAAGACAAAAGTTTTTAAAGAAAGGAGAATAAAGAAGAAGGTTTTATTCACTTAATATCGGGGTATGCAAAAAATGGAGTACCAGGTTGGTTGGATAATAAAGGTGGCTATCACGGGATCCGGCATAGATGGAGCCGATTGATGCACAAGAATTAAATTTTATTTCTTATTGCTACAAAGAGAGGATTTATGCAGCTTTGGGTTTCAAGTCCATTGAAGGATCAAATGGTCAATTTATTATTTTAATCCTAAGGCAGCAACCCACAGATTTAAAATCTAGGGATTCTTGAATGGCTTTTATGTCTCGTGGATGTCTACTTTCCTTTATGTAGAAGCTGAATGAAAATCTTAGCGAAAAGGATCACACAGCTTTGAGAAGGTTTAATTCTCCATTCTTGAAACAGAAAACAGTAATACAAAAACAAAACACCGCCCGAATCATTTTTCAGGCGGTGTTTATCTATATCAAGAGAGGAGTAGTCTCTCCTGATATGTTCTCCAAAAGTTAAGATTCTTCTCATGGAAGAAAATTCTTAAACAAAAAAGAACAGCTTCCGCTGTTCTCCTGTTTTACCTGGCGGCGTCCTGCTCTCACTGGGAAACCCCCAGCGCTGGAGAGCTTAACTGCCGTGTTCAGGATGGGAACGGGTGTGACCTCTTCGTTGCAGCCACCAGACTATGTACTTGAAAGAAATTGTTCCTTCAAAACTGGATAATATTCGTAAAGCAGCCTTCGCAAGCCATGCCATGTGTCCAGCCTGGAAAGTCTGACGTTGACATATAACCAGCCACTTTTTCACCCCACCATGGGTCAGACACATATTTGACATTGATTCAGGTACTCTGCCACAGAACCGCTATGTATTCGGAATCTGATATCTGCCGTTCCAACCAGTTGTTCCGTTCATATATTTATCCGCTAGCGCGTTTACACTCACTGCGGGTGTTGCAAAAACAGCATCGCTTTTAAGATTGCTGTCGGTCAGGTTATAGAGATTCCAAACAGATGTTGTTTTCCTAAGTGTGTCCGCTCACGCTATATTCACTTTCATGGAATGCCAATGCCAAAATAGTGAGGGCATTCAATCTTTTTCTGTTTCTACTTTTTTAATAGGACACCAAGACCGCTAACTTTGTTCTTTTTGTGGCATCCTTGTATTTTGTTGGATAAGCTAAGCCACTTCAATCTCTACTCGTGTTGCCATGATATGACGGTCAAGCTCTTCTCCTATTCACAAAAAGATACTAATTCAAGGCTAAAGAGACCTCACAGGTGCTATGAGGCCCTTCAAACATGGTTAAGTACCGCAGTCGTTAGTATGCACCTATTTAAATTATTCCCAATATGGTTGACTATAAAACCTTTCTTTTATCAAAGGAATTAATAAACCAAAACAAAATTGTTATTTAAAAGTAGAATATTACATCCAATAAGGTTATCTAAGTTTTTTCAACCGTAAAAACAATAAACACCATCTAAGTTATTCCAACGGTGTTTCCTTAAATGAAAAAGAAGAAGATAGGTGATTATACTATACCAGTACAAATATTGTTGTTTAACAACTAAAATAACCTCCATGAGATAATTCCCGAGCGAAAAAATCCCACAAAAAAAACAGCTTCCGCTGTTCTTTTAGTTTGCCTGGCGGCGTCCTGCTCTCACAGGGGGAAACCCCCAACTACCATCGGCG
>NZ_JANAVL010000061.1:0-2131 GCF_024213455.1 Domibacillus sp. A3M-37
TAAGTTTGGCAGTATGGAGTGTTCTTGAGTAGCTTTCAACATCTTCTGATAAGGATTGGTTCTTCTGATGGGACATACAATCTTGTATTTTTTCATAATCCTTCGGATTCGCTTCAGGTTATATATAAGTTGAAACTGTCCCTCTAATGTCATCTTAATCTGACGTGCACCCTTTTTGCGCCGTTTAAAATCAAATGCTTTTAAGATATTTTCTTTTAATATTAAATCTTCTTTTTCTCGTCGATCTCTTCTTTCCTGAGATTTTTGGGAAAAATAACGATAATAACCTGAGCGTGATACTCCAGAAATCCCACATAGGAAACTCACCATATTTTTAAGCTTATACTTTTCAATCACCGAACGAATTAAAAGAAACCTCTGTGCAGCAGAGACTTTTACTCGTTTTTCTCCAGCCCCCTTTCCATAATATCTAACTTTTTTAATAACTCGTTCTCAGCTCTCAATAATTGAATTTGAGCTTCTAATCTAGCATTCTTTTCTTCAAGGGAAAGCTCCTTCTTAGTTGGTCTCCCCAGATTATCTTTACGCGTATCCCTAAGACCCAATACTCCTGATTCATTAAAAACAGTTCGCCATCTAGAAGCAGCCCTTTGAACTCTGACGATACCAAGGACTTCAACATCAAAACCATTCTCCTCAAAAATCTGTCTTGGTAATTTTCCATTCTCATTTTCAGCTATAAAAATCCTTTTAAACTCATCCGTGTACGTAATACTCTTTGAACTTACAGACTTGACATAAGGATTATTGGATAGTTTTTTCATTTCCATTTCATTAAAGAATTTTTTTGGCATTTGTTTATTCTCCGATTTCCTCATTTTGATTCATTATATATAAAAGTACCCTATAAAGCAGACCTTTTTTAGTGTCTACTCTATAGGGTACAGTTTAATTACTGGTTGACCTTTTTTATTTAGGATTTATTCTAACGGTAGCCAGGGTAGAACGTACGGGTGCGTGGAACAATGATTCCGTGAAGTAAACTGTTCACCCCCCTACTTGTAGAAACATGTTTGAGGCTGGTTGGGACTTGGATCTCGTATAACAAGCGAAGCTATGATACTACATGAAGGAGCAGGGGTACTGGTTAGAAAGCAGAGGAGGATAAAACGATATGAATCCAGTTGTTGGGTTAGATATCGCAAAGGGTGAAAGCCAGGTTCAGGCGTTTTTAGATAAATCTAAACCGTATGGAAAGAGCTTTTCTATCAAGCATACACGAGAGGAATTAGGCCGTTTGATCGGCTTTTTAAAAGGGATGGAAATCATGGCTGGGCAAATGCCTATGGTGATACTAGAATCTACAGGTCATTATCATACCCCCATCATTCCATACATGGAGGAACAGGGATTCTCTATATCTTGTTAAATCCCATTATTTCTCATCAAGCAAAGAAATCTACTTTAAGAAAGGTGAAAACGGACGAAATCGATGCGTATCAGTTATGTGTGCTGTATTACAAAGAGGAATTTGAGAGAAGAAATAAAAAAAGCGGCTGTCAGTTAAAACAGCCGCTTTTTTGATGGCTTCCATTAAAGTATTCCAATATGTTCATGTTTTATTCCTACACTCAATGGTTTCAATATGGATAGATTTAATGAAGGATGCATATTTAGTAAATAAATCCATCATAAAAAAGTGTTGCTATAGGGATAAGAATGAGTTATATTATTAGTCCGTCGTTAAAACAACGGCGAAAAAAACAGTGAAATTCAAATACAGATTTTCATTATGTTAATATAATTATTTTTGGAATATTATTGACTTTCTGTTTCTAATCATGTTATATTAATCGTCCGCCATCGATAAAGATGGCATAAATGAAATGAATTTGATTCTGTATCAATGATTTATTGAAATGATAATTAGATAAAATTTATTGACTTATAAAACACTGCATGATATGATGATTTAGTTGCCTTTAACGGCAGTGAAGAAAATTGATCTTTGAAAACTGAACAAAATCAATAAAAACGTCAACGTTTTAAGCAAGAAACTTCTATTACAAGATGCCCGTCATCTTGTATAGAATCAATTGAGCAATCAAACACTTTTTGGAGAGTTTGATCCTGGCTCAGGACGAACGCTGGCGGCGTGCCTAATACATGC
>NZ_JANAVL010000062.1:0-1719 GCF_024213455.1 Domibacillus sp. A3M-37
ACGTCTTTTTGGTGAATCGGTATATGTAACAATTAATCTGGTTTGTTTTAGTTTTTTGAAATAGTATTTTTCAAAGGCGGTAAAGTACTCTTTTTTCAAGAATGGGTAGGCCGGCTCTTCCATAGAGCATGCGCTTAATCGTCTTGAGGCGGTTTACATGGCCCTCCAGCAGCCCATTACTGTAAGGCAGACAAAAAGCATTTTTCACTGCCTTGATATCACTTCGAAGACGCAAGGCATAATGGTAAAACGGCTGCTTACGTTCGGAAAGCTGCTCTTTGAGCCACATCAAGAAGCCGTCGTAATCTTTTTTATCAAGACAGTCCCGATAGGACTGAACGACTCGGCAAATCGGCTCCACGCTTGGATATAACTCAAGACATTTTTGCACAAGAAGCCATTCTTGTTTATCTAGCTTTTTAATGCCTTTCCAAAGAAGGGAAGCGAGCTTTCGCCGTGAGAGCTTTGTGCTCATATCATTCAAGAGTCCATGTTTTCGTTTCTTGCGAATCATTTCTACAATGATTCGCACCTGGGAGCGGGTCCCCTTGTAGCCTTCAAGCTGGAGAAAGCTGACAATTTCATTGATCGTATGTCCGTCTTTTTCCAGCTCTTCAATGCGCGCCTTGTACGGGTCAGCTCCCTTTTTTCGAGGCCGCCGGCCTACTGGCGGCTCTTTCATCGTGATATATCTTTTCACCGTGCGTGGATCAAGGCCGAATTCTTTCGCCAGAAATGGCACATTCTTTCCGGATACAAACTCTGACTGCACTTGCTGGATAAGCGAGCATCTTTGATCCATCTTCTTTTTAGCCCTTTCCTGGACTTTTGTCAGTAGCACTTCCGGATTCCCTGCCTCGGCCGGATGATTCCAGGTCAGAACGGGCGGTACAAGTGTTGACAGAGCCGAGTCCAGCTGCTTTCTTGCATTGCGGATAAAATGCCAGCGATCATACACTTGAAGAATATCGTGGCTCGCCTCTGCAATTCCCTGACGGAATCCTGTATATCCATCACGGCTGATCAGTGCAACATGAGGATGCTGCTTGAGCCATTTTGTGATTGACTCTGGTGTACGGTTAGAGAGAAGCGCAACAGGCAAATGAGACTCGTGATCGCAAATCAAGGCTCCATACGTGTGACCTTTACGAAATGCAAAATCATCCAGGCCGAGAAAAGGGAGACACCAAGATAGGGACATCTGTCCGATGGACAAGGCTAAGCAGGGCATCATGGCTAACAGGAAGATTCAGAGATTTTGCCACTTTTTCAGCGGCTAGGCAGCTAGTCGAAAACGCAATTTTCCGCAATGCTTCTTCTGCCCTAACGGTTCTGCGCCTGTTAGGCAGCAGCCATTCCTGCCGTTCAGTGAAGATATTTATAGGGCAATTTGGTTGGTCGCAGAACCATTTTTTCGTCATCACAACCAGGTCGACAGGACGATTACTAATCGGCAGATCTTGTACTTTACGGATATATCGGCTATGAGGTCGGGTGCTCGGCTGACAGCAGGAAGGACAGGATGCGGATTCGTGGCTGCTTTTAACAGTCAGAGTTATAACATCACGTGAATCATCTACGTTCAAAAGTTCCAAATGGGGATCAGGAGATGACCATAAAAAATGAGTCATTGGAACGCACTCCTTTTCCTTTATTATATCAGCCTAACAATAAAAAAACCGTTCACCAGCTTCACGTAAGAACCTAAAAAATGCTGTT
>NZ_JANAVL010000063.1:0-1470 GCF_024213455.1 Domibacillus sp. A3M-37
GGTGCTGCACCCCTAAAGTTAGAGTTAAAAATCTAACTTTAGGGGTGTTTTTTCTATGGTGAAATACAGCGAAGAATTTAAACTGAACTTGGTCAACGAGTATTTGGCTGGCCCGTTGGGCTATCCACTTTTAGCCAAGAAATACGGGATGTCCAGCCATGGGCAGATTGAGCGCTGGGTTCGGGCTTTCCAAGCATTCGGAAAAGAAGGCTTAAGGAAAAAGCAGAAAAATCAGGTGTATTCTGTTCAATTTAAACTGAATGTATTAAACTTTATGAAACAAACAGGCGCTTCCTACCAGGACGCAGCGATTGAATTCAAGATGCATAACCCTACGCTCATTGCGAAATGGAAAAGCGCATTTTTGAAGGAAGGGGCAGGGGGTCTGAGAACGAAAGGACGGTCACCCATGGCGAAAAATCTGAAAAAGAAACCGGCAAAACCTGGTGGGACAATGTCCCGTGAAGAACAACTTGAACGCGAGAATGAGCTTCTCCGGTTAGAAATTGCTTATTTAAAAAAGTTAGACGCTTTCCAGGAGAACCCGAATGCCTACCTCGAAAAGCACAAACAGCGATGGCGTTCGAACTCCAAAAAGAAGGATTCCGATTAACGGATGTGCTAGAAATCGTCAATCTTCCAGAAGCCACATATCATTACCACCGGCAGCGGTTCGATTCGGAAGACCCGGATCTGGAATGGAAAACATTGATTCGAGCACTATTTGAAAAACATGAAGGCCGTTACGGGTATCGCCGGATCCATCTGGAATTAAAGGCGCAAGGGTACGTCATCAACCACAAGAAAGTCCAGCGCCTCCTGAAGGAATTAAAGTTGAAATGTGTGAAGTTCATTCGAAAATCGCGCTATCGCTCCTATAAGGGCAAAGTGGGTACCATCGCAAAAAATCGGTTGAACCGCCGGTTCCACACATCGCACGCCTTGCAAAAGATCGTGACGGACGTCACCGAATTCAAATGTACGGGCGAGGAAAAGCTCTACTTGAGCCCCGTGATGGATCTCTATAACGGCGAAATTATTGGAATGGGCATGTCAAAACGCCCCACTCTCGATTTCGTCCTGGAATCGTTGCATCAAGCTCTGCCCATTATAGGGGACCGGGCTGCTTACCGGACCACCATCCATTCCGACCAAGGCTGGCATTACCAGCACCGGTTATGGGTGAAGACATTGAAGCAGAACCGGATCTTCCAAAGCATGTCCCGTAAGGCGACATGTGCCGACAACGCGGCCATGGAGAACTTCTTTGGCTTGCTTAAACAGGAGATGTATCACGGAGAAGAACTGGTCTCCTATGAAGAATTAAAGCTGAAAATTGAACGGTACGTCCACTACTACAACAACGAACGCATTAAACAAAAATTGGCCGGCATGAGCCCGGTGCAATACCGGACTCATGCCAGCCAATTAGCTGCATAATTGAAACTCTAACTTTAAGGGGTCACTACC
>NZ_JANAVL010000064.1:0-1243 GCF_024213455.1 Domibacillus sp. A3M-37
GCCCGTACCGCAAACCGACACAGGTAGGCGAGGAGAGAATCCTAAGGTGAGCGAGTGAACTCTCGTTAAGGAACTCGGCAAAATGACCCCGTAACTTCGGGAGAAGGGGTGCTCTGGTAGGGTGTTAAAGCCCGAGAGAGCCGCAGTGAATAGGCCCAGGCGACTGTTTAGCAAAAACACAGGTCTCTGCAAAGCCGCAAGGCGACGTATAGGGGCTGACGCCTGCCCGGTGCTGGAAGGTTAAGAGGAGGGCTTAGCGCAAGCGAAGGTCTGAATTGAAGCCCCAGTAAACGGCGGCCGTAACTATAACGGTCCTAAGGTAGCGAAATTCCTTGTCGGGTAAGTTCCGACCCGCACGAAAGGCGCAACGATCTGGGCACTGTCTCAACGAGAGACTCGGTGAAATTATAGTACCTGTGAAGATGCAGGTTACCCGCGACAGGACGGAAAGACCCCGTGGAGCTTTACTGCAGCCTGATATTGAATTTTGGCACAGTCTGCACAGGATAGGCAGGAGCCTTGGAAGCCGGAGCGCCAGCTTCGGTGGAGGCGCTGGTGGGATACTGCCCTGACTGTGTTGAAATTCTAACCCGCACCCGTGATCCGGGTGGGAGACAGTGTCAGGCGGGCAGTTTGACTGGGGCGGTCGCCTCCTAAAATGTAACGGAGGCGCCCAAAGGTTCCCTCAGAATGGTTGGAAATCATTCGCAGAGTGTAAAGGCACAAGGGAGCTTGACTGCGAGACCTACAAGTCGAGCAGGGACGAAAGTCGGGCTTAGTGATCCGGTGGTTCCGCATGGAAGGGCCATCGCTCAACGGATAAAAGCTACCCCGGGGATAACAGGCTTATCTCCCCCAAGAGTCCACATCGACGGGGAGGTTTGGCACCTCGATGTCGGCTCATCGCATCCTGGGGCTGTAGTCGGTCCCAAGGGTTGGGCTGTTCGCCCATTAAAGCGGTACGCGAGCTGGGTTCAGAACGTCGTGAGACAGTTCGGTCCCTATCCGTCGCGGGCGCAGGAAATTTGAGAGGAGCTGTCCTTAGTACGAGAGGACCGGGATGGACACACCGCTGGTGTACCAGTTGTCTCGCCAGAGGCATCGCTGGGTAGCTACGTGTGGACGGGATAAGTGCTGAAAGCATCTAAGCATGAAGCCCCCCTCAAGATGAGATTTCCCATTACGCAAGTAAGTAAGATCCCTTGAAGAAGACGAGGTAGATAGGTTCGGGGTGGACGTGCGG
>NZ_JANAVL010000065.1:0-1129 GCF_024213455.1 Domibacillus sp. A3M-37
ATGGGTGATGGCGTGCCTTTTGTAGAATGAACCGGCGAGTTACGATTTCATGCAAGGTTAAGCAGAAGATGCGGAGCCGCAGCGAAAGCGAGTCTGAACAGGGCGAATGAGTATGAGGTCGTAGACCCGAAACCAGGTGATCTACCCATGTCCAGGATGAAGGTGAGGTAACACTCACTGGAGGTCCGAACCCACGCACGTTGAAAAGTGCGGGGATGAGGTGTGGGTAGCGGTGAAATTCCAATCGAACCTGGAGATAGCTGGTTCTCTCCGAAATAGCTTTAGGGCTAGCCTCAAATGAAGAGTTCTGGAGGTAGAGCACTGTTTGGACTAGGGGCCCATCCCGGGTTACCGAATTCAGACAAACTCCGAATGCCAGAAACTTATATTTGGGAGTCAGACTGCGAGTGATAAGATCCGTAGTCAAGAGGGAAACAGCCCAGACCACCAGCTAAGGTCCCAAAGTTTACGTTAAGTGGAAAAGGATGTGGAGTTGCCCAGACAACCAGGATGTTGGCTTAGAAGCAGCCACCATTTAAAGAGTGCGTAATAGCTCACTGGTCGAGTGACTCTGCGCCGAAAATGTACCGGGGCTAAACGTAGCACCGAAGCTGTGGATTGATACCGTTGGTATCAGTGGTAGGAGAGCGTTCCAGGGGCGGTGAAGCCAGACCGGAAGGACTGGTGGAGCGCCTGGAAGTGAGAATGCCGGTATGAGTAGCGAAAGAAGGGTGAGAATCCCTTCCACCGAATGCCCAAGGTTTCCTGAGGAAGGCTCGTCCTCTCAGGGTTAGTCGGGACCTAAGCCGAGGCCGAAAGGCGTAGGCGATGGAGAACAGGTTGATATTCCTGTACCACCAAGCATCGTTTGAGTGATGGGGGGACGCAGGAGGATAGGAGATCACGCAGCTGGATACGCGTGTTTAAGCAGTTAGGCTGGAAATGAGGCAAATCCCGTTTCCGTGAAGGCTGAGCTGTGATGACGAGGGAAATTTAGTACCGAAGTCTTCGATTCCACACTGCCAAGAAAAGCCTCTAGCGAGATGTAAGGTGCCCGTACCGCAAACCGACACAGGTAGGCGAGGAGAGAATCCTAAGGTGAGCGAGTGAACTCTCGTTAAGGAACTCG
>NZ_JANAVL010000066.1:0-1068 GCF_024213455.1 Domibacillus sp. A3M-37
ATTTCTTCTTGGATCTTTCTATCCACAGAAAGAGAACGTTTTTTTCTTAATTCAAGATCCATTTCTTTATCAATAAAATTATTGGTATGTTTGTCAAAACAGTCGAAACAAATAGAGTAAAAATCTTTTTTCTCTTTGTTTAAAAAATCAAATTCCCACGTTTCTAGCTCTAAATAACTTACTTTATCTTTCGTTTCTTTTTCACATAATTCGCAAGTTGTTTTCATTATAAAAATCCTTCCATCCATCTGTCTTTTATTTTTTTACTAGATGGCGATCTCTAATTCTTTTTAAACGCCCATGATATTTCAATATATTCGCTTGTGATTGTTTGGCATCTTCACTAGTGGGTTGTAAGTTAGCAATATCCCAATAAGTCACAATTACATCTAATACTTGGTCAAAGTATTGTAACGGACCATAATTTGCATCTATTGCAATGGTTTTCATTCTATCGCTAAAGTCTGGCATAACGGCGCCTGGCATAGAGAAATTAATAATGACATTCTCAAAATAAACAATGAAATTCGGATCAAGTTCAAGGTGTGCTTTCACTGTATCGCGATAGAATGCATAATGAAGTGCTTCGTCTTTCGCTAAACGTCGAAGTATTGTTGCTAAATCTTTGTCATGTGGACTCGCTATTTTCGCTACATTATTATAAAAAACGAGTGTGGCTAACTCTTGCAATGAAGTATAGGCCATTGTTGCTAAAGGGTTAGTGAAGTCTGGAAACCAGCCACTTTCAACGACTCGTCTTCTTAATTCATGCAATCTTGCAGGATTTACGTTTCGTGTCACCAATAAATACGTTTCAAGCAAGCTAGAGTGCTGGTCTTCTTCAGCCGTCCAAGTGCGTACGAAATCATTGATTACTTCCATTGAATTTTTAAATGTATAATCCAAATGCGAAGTATACCAAGGTAAATTTACTTCTGTAAGTAATGCGGTTTCTATCGCTACAATTACACTTTCTGGAAGAGTTACTTGACTCTCATCCCAAGGAACCCGCTTAAAGGACATGGCCTTGTCCCACGGAATAAATTCGTGATAGCTCCAGTCAATATT
>NZ_JANAVL010000067.1:0-1000 GCF_024213455.1 Domibacillus sp. A3M-37
TTCGCCATTTAAAATCCCCCTTGAGTAAACAGTAGCGTTGCTTTTCTACACTGTCCACTTAAGGGGGAGCATATCAACCTATTATGTTGCATTAGATTTTCAATTCATATAATTTTGGATTGTACTTCAGTTACTTTAAAACATTAGAGAAGTAAGAATAATAGCAATACATATGGTATATTCAATTTAACAAAATAGGAATAGTTTTCAAATTCAATTTATCATAGTGATAATATCAAATTAAAGGAGCTTATTATGAAAAATAAAATAGTTTACGGTGTGCTCGGATTATCAATAGCAGCATTCGGAACAATAGGAACCTACGTTCTCTTTACAGATAATGAAGATAAAGTGGCAGTGGCAGCAATAGAAACAAAAGAATCCAGTCCAGAAATCGTCGAGCACCCAGTTAGCGCTGATGATCTTGCTAAATCTGTGAAAGAAATTGGGGAAATAAAAGATGAGGATACTTTAAACTCCATAATGGAACATATGTCTTTGCAAAAGGTTAACATTGGCGATGAACAATTTACTCCTAAAGGTATTGATCCGAACAGTATAAACCGTATTCAAATGACCAAAGAAAATATAACATATTTAAAGCAAAGCCTTGGTTCTATTGACATTTCTAGAAACACTAGCACTGATGGATATGACTATGAAAGTATCTTGAACAAGTGGCTGGAAGGAAACTTTGATAACATAACAAAAGAATTTGAGTTCCTTTTGGGTCTTTATAATAATGGAGTCTACACTGGTGACGAAGTAACTAAGAAAAGCGAAGCTGAAGAAAAGGAATATATATCGCATTTTTTCAATTAATAGTTAATTAACAGAAGTAAGCTATGAGCCTTCCGTAGCTTGCTTTTTTATATTTTTTTCTGCAACTGCAACATAATATGTTGATCTTACCCCCGTCAAGTAGACACCTTTAAAAAGCCTACATCGCCTTTCTTCGAAATTGAACTGGAGAAAGGTTCTTTAATTTCTTTTGATATCT
>NZ_JANAVL010000068.1:0-987 GCF_024213455.1 Domibacillus sp. A3M-37
GATGTCCCGCCACCGATAAATAACCCGCTCGATAATAACAAATTCACTCTAGATAGGAATCCTTTAGACATTCTGGTATCTGCATCTATCGTAATCAGAATATCTCCAGTGGCAACTTTCGCCCCTGCATTTCTAATCTTTGAAAGATTTTTGTCCTTATTTTTGATCGTGATCGCATTATAGGATTTTGCGATCTCCTCCGTCCGATCTGTACACCGATTCAACACAACAATAATTTCAACCTGATCCTTATACCTCTTTGAAGCAGCTTTGATGGATTCCAGACACCCCGCTATATATTTTTCTTCATTGTGGGCAGGTATGATGATAGAAAACTTCTTATTCCTATTTTCCTGTGTCAATTTTCTCGCCCTTTCTTTATATAATTCAAATTCAAAAAGTGGCAGCTTAGAAGATTGATTCTAATACCACTCAGTTATATAAAATATGAAAAAAGTGACGGATTGCTTGTACATTTTTCCTGTTTCTTATAAGAATGTTAGTGGATTCAACGAATTTACAAATGAAGTTATATGAAAATATAGGAAAATGAGACGGAGTAAGTGGTATACACTTGGGAAACTGACGGATAAATCTTTATGTGTTCAATTGAATAGCTGGCTATGTATAAAAATGGAAAACTCCTTGTCTTGCTCTTAGATTTATATTCGAAGGCAATGTAACTTCCAATGTTGAGCCAGAGAACGATAAGGCTATTGGTCTTGATCTAATTATTCCTAAATTAGACTTCAAAGGATTCGAGCATTATTGGGAAGTTTTCAATCCTTATAAATTAGAGGAACCTGTGGCGGCCAGTTTATCTGATGATATTTTGGATATGTATAAAGACGTTAAAAAAGGAGTACTTTTGTATGAGCAACGAGAATTTACAGAGGGAATCTGGGAATGGAAATTTAGCTTTGAAACACATTGGGGCAACCACACAAGAGACCTGGGCGACTCAGAAGTGCATTTGCTGCACTTGCT
>NZ_JANAVL010000069.1:0-941 GCF_024213455.1 Domibacillus sp. A3M-37
ACACAGCTGGATAAGAGTATTGTGCAGCTTCCAGTAGTTCTACCGCTTTCTTCTCGGCGGTCGAAATTGAAATGTTTTTATTTGTATTAGCACGGATTTTATTTTTGATCACGGTTTTGGAAAGTATCAGAACAAAATCCGGGTGGGGAAACAGCTGAACAATGTTTAAAAAGAGCTCCGATTTCCTGGTAAAGATCTTCTCCAATTCAGGGAAAGTCAGCTGAATAACCTTATGCATCCGGCTGCGAAGAACAGACAATTCATCATCCAGTTCGCTATAGAATCTGGAGAGTGCCTTCAGTTGATTAAACAAATCATCCGATCTTTCTTTTTCCCGGCGGGAAACAGTGAAATGGGTGAGTGCCAACTGGTGAGCGTCACTTTTATCTGTTTTATGAATCCGCAAGGAATCGCACTGCATTTTCGCTTCTAATGGATTCAAAAGACAGTACGTATACTGATTCTCTCGCATAAAGCGCTCTAATGGCCTTGAATATACTCCTGTAGCTTCAAAAACAATATGAGGCTGCTCTCCACTATTATCGACGAATCTATCGATTCTTTTCTGTAATTCTTCAAAATCGGGTCGCGAATGCCTGATTTCGCCTTCAAATATGCATTTTTTCGCTGCATTATAAATGACCATATAACTTTTGCCCATACTGACATCAAACGCAATAATGTGCTTCATAGAAATCCTCCTTATCTTGCCCTGAAGCCCTCACCATACACTTATCGATTCCCATTTCTTCTACACGATCTCGAAGGATCCAACATACTCAAACCAGATTCAGATAAGGTAAGTGAAGGAGGCCTGTTTTGTGTACGGATTCCAGATCCCAAAAGTTAACCGGCCTCCAACTTCACTTCTACTATATAAAAAATAGCAGTACAGACCAATGCCTTGATCTGTACTGCTAATCTTAGTATGTTTTGTGTCC
>NZ_JANAVL010000006.1:0-220455 GCF_024213455.1 Domibacillus sp. A3M-37
AAAGCCATGATATTAAGAGACGTTTCGTAGCCTAAGTCATGGAACATCTGTACAAGCTCCAGGCCCTTATCCACTTCCCGGATGTAACACGCCACACGGATCATATCGAGGACACTTTCCTCACGCGGCAGAATGTCATTCGGGTCTACACGGCCGATATCGACGAGCGCAGACAGCTTTGTGAACTTTTTCTCCGGGATGATTTCTTTTAGGAAATTATCGTCAAGAAATCTCCACGGATTAGGCTCCGTCGCGTTTAAAAGTTTCGCCGAATTTTTGTAGCCAATTTCCATATATTCAACACCAGCTTCACTTAAGCCGTTGTATAAGTCCTGAACAAATTCAACGCTGAAATCCCAATTGTTTACTAAGCCCCCGTCACGGATCGTACAGTCTATAATTTTGCTGCGATTTCCCATAACAATCACTTCCTCCTATTTCTTTTGCTTGTCAGCCAATTTATTTTCACTTTCGCGCTTTTATGCTTTTATGCTTTTATGCAATAAAGTATCTTATTACGTTTATATCATGATTCCCTAAGCATCGTCAATCTATTTTCAGAAAAAAATGAAAAATCTTATTTCGCTTCCTGATTAATAGTTGTATTTTACCATACTCCCTTTACAGCCGGATGAAAACGCACAAAAAAAAGGCTTGCAGGGAGCAAACCTTTTTAACAAATATCTGTAACAGCTTGTTTCAACGTGTCGATTAAAAAGCGTAAATCCTCATCTGCGGAAGAAAGCGGCGGGGCGATGATCAGAATATTTTGATAGCCCGGGACTGTATCGCCGTTGCGCCCGATAATCAATCCTTTTTCTTTACACGCGCCGACAATCGCAAGCATCGTGTCTTCAGAGGCCGGTTCTTTCGTTTCTTTATCTGTCACTACTTCAATACCATACAAGAAACCGACACCGCGCACTTCACCAACAATGGGGCACGATTCGAGTTCGTGCAATTCGTTCATCATATTCTCGCTAAGCCGCGCCACCCGGTCCGGAATTTGTTCTTCTTCCAAAATATCAATCGTTTTTAAAGCAGCAGCGCAGGAAGCGGGATGGCCGCCGAATGTAGAGACGTGACGGAAATGGGAGCCCGTTTCTGCTTGCTTAAATGCGTCGTAAATATACGTCTGAACGGCTGTCGCACCGAGCGGCATACAGCCGGCGGTCAAGCCTTTCGCCATCGTCACAATGTCCGGCTGCACCCCTTCCGAATGCATAAAGCCAAACATTTTTCCGGTACGGCCAAAGCCGGACACAACTTCATCCGTGATCAACAGTACATCGTGTTTTTGGCAAATTTCTGATACCCGCTGCAAATAAGAGGGAAATGGGATTAGCACACCGCCGCCGGAAATAAACGGCTCGATAATAACAGCGGCGATTGTGTCGGCTCCCTCCCATTCGATCACGTTTTCAATGTGATTAGCGGCAGCAAGATCATCTTCAAATGACGGCCGGTAGGCATAGGGAGGCGGCACGTGAAGAAAACCCGGCGCCTCCGCTCCGTATTTCAGCTTCCGGTTCGCCTGTGCCGTAGCGCTTAATGCACCAAGCGTTGAGCCGTGATACGCCCGGTAGCGGGAAATGATCTTTATCTTTTCCGGCTTGCCGGTTTGTGCATGATACTGCCGGGCAATTTTAAACGCCGCCTCATTCGCTTCCGAGCCGCTGCACGTAAAAAAGGTTGTGTACGGCGCTCCGAGCAGCTCACTTAATTTAGCCGATAGTTCAATTGCTGGCTCATGACTCATTGTCAGCGGGAAATAGGAAACATTCATCAGTTGATCATACACAGCCTGCGCAATTTCTTTTCGGCCATGACCTAAGTTTAAGCACCAAAGGCCTGATACGCCGTCCATATACCGATTTCCATCTGCAGCGGTAAACCAGGCACCGTCTCCACTGACCGCCATGAGTGGTGATGCCTGCTCATTAAACTTGACCATCGCGTGCCAAAGATGGTCACGATCCTGCTGCGCCAGCTTGCTCGAATGCTCCGCCGTATGAATCAATATGTCCACCTCTTTTCGCCTCGACAATAATCGTCCCGATGTATTTGCGCGCGTCCGCCGTCAGCAAATGCAGCTCTTTTCGTTCGAGATGCCGTTCAAATTCGATGAAATCCCCTTCAAGCGTTTCTTTCACCGCAATGATGCGGTAACCATCTTGAATAAGTGCATCAATAGCTGTTTTTTCTTTCATAAACCCTTTGTAATCTGACATGAAAACAACCCCCTTTTTACAGTTTTTCGCCTGCGGCAGCCGGAAGCTCTTCTGCAGCCGGTTCGCCTTCTAACGGAATGGTCCAGTCGCGCCCAACGGTCACGCCGAGGAATTTGTCATCGCTTGGGTCTTCAAGCTCAGCCTGTGGGTATTTGTTAAACCACCAAAACTTCGCCAGTACATAATATGCTGCGGCTCCGACCGCAAAGCCGATAAAAAAGGAATATGTTGAAAATGTGACGGCGAGCGCACCGCCGATTACCCAGGAAATAATGCCAGCCCAGTTGACGCCGTAATGGTAACGGTACTGTCCATCCATTTCGTATAAATCTGGTACATTCACACGGCGTTTGCGGATTAAATAGTAATCAGCAAATAAAATGCCGACAATGGAGGCAAGTATACCGCCAACAACGAGCAAAAACGGCATGAGCACGTTGAACAAATTCCACGGCTGCGTCACCATACCGATAACACCTGCTGCCAGCACACCCACATAAAACGGCACTTTCGGCCCGCCAATGTTTGAAAATACCGTTGCTGCCGGAACAAGGTTAGCTGCTGTATTTGTCGACCACTGGGCAAACACGATCATAAGAAGCAACACAGCGAGGACAATGCCGCTCGATGTTTCCTGGAGCGCCGCCACCGGATCATAATTGCCAACTGCAATAAAAGAAACGCCGCCAATAGCGACCACAAACGTCTGTGTAAGCGGCATAGCAATCAAGCTGCCGACAAGCACACTTTTATTACGCTTCACCCAGCTCCGTTCAAACTGCGGCGCTTTAATAAAGCGTGAGATAGAGGCAATATCCGCTGCAAGGGTGGACCAATAACCCATGTTTCCAAGAATGACGACCATGAATGCGTTAAACAACAACCCGCCAGTCAGGGGATTTTCCACCCACGACCAGACGTTTTTATCGGCTGCGGCCGCTTGATCGGCCAATGTCACATACATCCAAAGCGAAATTAAAATAATGACTGGCGCAGCTAAATCCGCGAATTTTTCAATCGACTTAATTCCGATAATCGTATTTGCGACCTGTACGGCGACAAAGGCAAGGAAGCAGACAAACCAGTTATCAAAGCCGAATAAAATATTTACAATACCGTTAATGGCCATCGCGCCGAAATACGTGTTGATACCAAACCACATTGACGCTGCAGTGCCGCGGATAGCGGATGGGATATGTGTCCCAACTGTCCCAAACGGTGCCCGCATATATACGGGGAATGACAATCCATGTTCGATGCCGATATCAGCAATGACCGAGATGAAAAGGCCGATCAACACACAGCCGATAAAGGACGCGGCGAGCACCCAGGAAAGCGGCATCTGTTGGACGGCTGCTCCCCCAATTGCAAAAGCAGCTAAAACAACCGCCATCCCGATCCACATTAACGCAAAACCAAAGGTGCCAATTTTACGGTCGCCATGAGCAATCGGCAATAAATCCGGAGACTTTAAATAACGGCTGGACTTTTTCACTTGTCATTCCTCCTCGTATTTAGTTGTTATTGAACACTGATCGCCTGGCGGGTCTGCGTGCTGTTGTAGCGGCTTCGTTTTATATACTGTCCACTGCCCGGCTTGCCGGTAAATCTCCGGTCCCGGATAACAAATTCACCGCGTGAAAGTACGGAGACCGGTTCGCCGGTCACTCTCATCCCTTCAAATGCGCTGTAATCAACATTCATATGATGCGTTTCGGCAGAAATGGTCCGTTCTTTGTCCGGATCAAAAATGACGATGTCTGCATCACTGCCGACGGCGATCGTTCCTTTTTGCGGAAACAAGCCGAATAACTTGGCTGAACGCGTTGACACGAGATCTACAAACTGGTGAATGGATATACGCCCTTTTTTCACACCTTCGGAAAATAACAGGCTGAACCGGTCTTCAATGATTGGCCCGCCGTTTGGAATTTTCGTAAAGTCGTCTTTTCCGAGGTCTTTTTGGCCGTTGAAATTAAACGAGCATTGATCGGAGCCGATCGTTTGCAGCTGTCCGTTTTTCAATGCATCCCATAAAACGTCCTGGTTCCATTTTTCGCGCAGCGGCGGGGACCAGACGTATTTTGCGCCTTCAAAATCCGGTTTTTCTAAATCATTTTGATCCAAAAGCAAATATTGCGGGCACGTTTCACCCCATACTTGAAAACCCTTCTGGCGCGCTTCGGCAATTTTATGAGCCGCTTCCGCACAGGATACGTGAACGACGTACAGCTGTGAATTAGCGAGACCTGTAAGGGCGGCAGCGCGTCCGGTTGCTTCTCCTTCCACTTCCGGCGGCCGGGTCAGTGCGTGATAAATTGGATCCGTATGGCCTTTTTGGAGCGCATCGGTGACGAGGTAATCAATGACGTCGCCGTTTTCCGCATGAACCATCACGAGGGCGCCGTGCTCTTTTGCCGTTAACAGTGTACGAAACAGCGTCGCATCGTCTGCCTGGAATACATTTTTATATGCCATAAACACTTTAAACGAGGTGATCCCCTCTTTTTCAATCACATTTGGAATCTCCTCCAGCACCGCGTCGTTCACTTCCCCAATCATTAAATGAAAGCCATAGTCAATGACTGCTTTGTTCTTTGACTTGTCGTGCCACGCATTTATCGCGTTTTGAAGCGGCTCTCCTTTATTCGTCAAGCAAAAGTCGATGACCGTTGTCGTGCCGCCAAACGCTGCTGCAATGGTGCCCGTTTCAAAATCGTCTGCGGTCACTGTGCCGCCAAATGGCATATCAAGGTGCGTGTGCGGGTCAATGCCGCCAGGGAAAAGATATGCGCCTTCCGCATCAATCACTTCATCCGCCGCATCATCAAGATGAACACCGATTTTAGTAATTTTTCCATTTTCAATTAAAAGGTCCGCTTCATATTGATCCGCCGCTGTCACAATCACACCGTTTTTAATCATCTTTTTCATGTTGATCCGCTCCTTTTCATTAAGCGATTGGCTGTTTAATGGCTGCCTGGCGTTCGTTCCATGTCATCGGCGGGCCGTTTGGAATTTCAATCATGTCGATCGCACCATCCACCGGACAGACGATCGAGCAAAGGTTGCAGCCAACGCAGTCTTCCGTGCGCACCTGCAAGTATTTATTGCCATCCGGCGACGTCAGCATATCGATGCACTGATGCGCCGTGTCTTCACAGGCGATATGGCATTTGTTGCAGTTAATGCACGTATCTGTGTTAATATTGGCGACAATTTTATAATTTAAGTCAAGATTGCCCCAGTCTGAGTAGCGCGGCACGGTACGGCCAATTAACTCTTCAACGGACGCCAGCTGCTTGTCGTCCAAATAGTTGTTTAAGCCGTCGATCATGTCTTCCACGATGCTGAATCCATGGTGCATCGCCGCTGTACAAACCTGCACGCTTCCGGCCCCCATTAAGATAAACTCAGCAGCATCTTTCCAATTGGAAATACCGCCAATACCTGAAATTGGGATATTAATTTCCGGGTTGCGCGCGCATTCCGCGACCATGTTTAACGCAATCGGCTTGACGGCTGGACCGCAGTAGCCGCCGTGCGCTCCTTTTCCGGCCACATGCGGCACCGTATTCCACGAATCAAGATCCACGCCGGCAAGACTGTTAATTGTATTAATCATACTGATCGCATCCGCGCCGCCCTGCACCGCTGCCCAGGCCGTTGCAGTAATATCGGTAATGTTCGGCGTCAGTTTCACAATCACCGGTATATTGGCTGCTTCTTTTGCCCATCTTGTCTGTTTTTCCACAAGTTCCGGCACCTGTCCGGATGCTGCACCCATGCCGCGTTCTGCCATGCCGTGCGGGCAGCCAAAGTTTAATTCAAGCCCATCTACCCCGGCTGCCTCCACTTTTTTCACGATTTCATGCCACTTTTCCTGCTTTGGCTCCACCATAAGTGACACGATCACCGCGTGATTCGGAAATCGTTTTTTCGTTTCGTAAATTTCTTTTAAATTCACTTCAAGCGGACGATCCGTAATTAATTCAATGTTGTTAAATCCTGCTACCCGCTGGCCGTTAAAATGCATGGCCGCAAACCGGGAAGAGGTATTAATAACGGGATCGCCAAGTGTTTTCCAAACCGCTCCGCCCCATCCCGCTTCAAATGCCCGCTGCACTTGATAGCCGGAATTGGTTGGCGGTGCGGATGCGAGCCAAAATGGATTCGGCGCTTTAATTCCCGCAAAATTCACACGTAAATCTGCCATTGCCAATCTCCTCCTTTAAGATGTTTGCGCCATGCCGAGACCGACAAGCTGCTTGTAGATAGAATACGCGGTCTGTTTTCCTTGCTCAGCCGCTGTCACAACCATGGCATCGCCTTGTCCGTCTCCAAAAATGACATCTCCCGCCGCATACACTTTTGCGTTTGATGTTTGATACGTGTTTAAGTCGACTTTGACCGTCCCCCATTTATGCGTTAAGCCAAATGCTTCAATCAATTTCACATAACGTGCCTGGCCAATTGCCCGAATGACAGCATCTGCTTCAATGGTAAATTCCGATCCTTCGACTGGAATCGGCCGGCGGCGGCCGGATTCGTCCGCAGCTCCAAGCTCCATTTGAAGACACTTTACGCCTTTTACCGCCCCTTCTTCGTCTTGGATAATACCAATCGGCTGTGTCAGCCAGCGGAATTCCACACCTTCCTGCTTCGCAAATTCATATTCAAATTCGTAGGCGGTCATTTCCGCTTCCGTCCGGCGATACAGCATTTTCACATCGGCGGCGCCCAGTCTTACTGAGCACGTCGCCGCGTCAATCGCCGTGTTGCCGGCACCAATCACAACCACCTTTTTGCCGGTCAAATGTGTATCCATCGGCGGCGTTTTCGTCGATTCCACAAATTCAATCGCATCATAAACACCTCTGGATGTTTCTCCTTCAATGCCAAGCGGCGGAACACTCGCCATCCCAATCGCCAGTACAACAGCATCGTACGCTGTTAAAATTTCCTCCGGCCCAATGTCGCGGCCAACTATTGTATTCGTCCGGATCATGACGCCCAGGCTTTCCACCTGCTCCACTTCCCACATCGAAACACGCTGCGGAAGCCGAAATGAAACGATGCCATGTGTATCAAGGCCGCCTGCTTTATCTTTCGCTTCAAAAATCGTCACATCAAACCCTAGCCGAGCCAGTTCACGTGCTGATGACAATCCAGCAGGCCCGCCACCGATAACAGCGACCGACTTGCCATTTTTCGCTCCCGCTTTAAACAGCTGCGCATTATTATGTATGGCCCAATTTGTTGCATGCCGCTGCAAGTTGCCAATCATAATCGGCTGCGATGCGTCATTTAGGACGCACGCCCCCTCACACAACTCTTCTGTCGGACATACACGCGCGCAGCTTGCACCGACTGGGTTGGCGTCCATGATTACTTTGGCAGATCCTTTTAAATTTCCGGACGCGATTTTTTTAATAAACGATGGAATATTGATCGAAGTCGGACACGCTGTAATGCACGGTGCGTCATAGCAATACAAGCAGCGGTTTGCTTCATCCATCGCTTCCTTGGCGGTTAAATCCGGCTCCATTTCCAGAAAGTTTTTTGTCAGGTCTGTTAATGAAACAGAACGGTCTTTCATTCGATTCATATGCATCGTTCATTCCCCCTTGCATTTTTTATATCTATTGATTATATATTGATTGCATCTTAAAATATTTATACAGCAAACAAAAATACTTAACATCATTTTTGGTATATTTTCTGACAAACGATATTCATTTGTTGTACGATGAAGAGACTAACAACGGGAGAAGTGACAGGCGTGAAAAAAAATGAATTGGAACAGAGAATAACCGAATATGAGATGGAACTGGAGCAGCTGCGCGGCCAGCTGGCCGTTGTCGCTGAACAGGAAGAAAGGCGTAAACAGTTTTTGTCGTCCAAAGAAATCATTGAGCTTATCCGGCATCACACCGGCCGTGAACTAAATATGTCAACGATTAAACGATGGGCGGATGAAGGATATCTTGGTGAGGTGATCGATGAAAAGCAGGCATTCCCGGCCCTTCGCACAAAACAGGGAAAAAAACGGTTTTTATACCCGAAAAAAGAGGTATACAGCTTTTTATATGAAAAAGGCTACCTGGTACCGGCTTTTGATGTGCTCGATCAAGTTTGGCTTGAAACGGAGCGCGCAATGGTAATGGATGCGGCGCTCCGAAAAGGCGAGTTTCACTATACAATACAGATGGAAACGTCATTCAAGGTGAAAAAAGGAGTAAAAGAATCGCAATTGGTGAAAGGAGACGCGGGAAATGAAAGCGAAAATTAACATTCAAAATACGTTGGATAACCAGGAAAAAGCCCGTCTCATCCGAAATGAAAACCGCAGCAGCGGCTATCCAGTTACGATTTCTTTTTCTGAAGATGCAGCGGAAATCTGTTTCGAAGGCGACTTGATCCGGATTCCGGACAGCGTTCCATTTGACATTATTGCCGTAGTAGACGGCCAAAGCAAAATGCGTGATGGCGGTTATGACATTCAGCCGGCTGACAAAGGAAAAACGGTCAACCTTCACCTGGACGCCGGCCTCGTTGCCGAACTGAACGACATTCGCCAGCACGTCATGAGTAAAACACAGCACGACATTATTTTGGAAATCTTTAAAAAAGGGCTCGACCACTTCAAATAATCAGGCCTTTTTTGGTGCGATCTCATTTATTTGCGTGCGACTTTGTTCGTTTCGTGAGATTTTCGCGGCTTCTCGTGCGACACCTGCCCGATTGGTGCGAAAACCGTGGCTTCTGGTGCGATTATGTGAGCGAAAGCACTGTTTCAAGCAGCACGTTTACGCCTTTTTCACAGTCTTCCCATAACGTCAATTCGTCTTCATCATGGCTTTTTCCATTTACACTCGGCACAAAAATCATAGCGGACGGAACGTAGGAGGCAATAAACTGTGCATCATGCCCCGCTCCGCTTACCATTCGCTTCTGGGAATAGCCAAGTGAAACCGCTGCCTGTTCAAACGCGTCACAAAGCGCCGGCTCAAACCAGACCGTGTCGCGTTCCCATAGCTTTTTCGCTGATACGTCACATTCAGCTTTTTGCGATGAAGCCGTCATGCCATGAATGACTTTTTCCACTTCGCTGATCACATCAGCCGACGTATGGCGCGCTTCCAGCGAAAAAATCACTTTATTCGGAATCACGGTATGAATATTCGGCAGCACATTGACCCGGCCAATCGTATACACAAGATCATCATCGATCACCGAAAGCTTCTCTCGTGCTTCTTTCATTAAATCCATCGCCGCAAACAGCGCGTCGTTTCGCATTGACATTGGCGTCGTGCCGGCGTGATCGGATTCACCGGTTACCTCGATCTCATAGCACACCATACCAAGCACACATTCTACGACACCAATTGACAGCTGTTCTTTTTCTAAAATAGGGCCTTGCTCAATATGTAACTCTAAAAACGCCGATGCTTCTTTTAGCCTATTTTCAATCGATCCCGCATAACCGATTGATCGCAGCGCTTCATGAAACGTCACGCCCTCCACATCTTTTTTCGCAAGCATCGTTTCTTTGTCGAATTTCCCAGACAAGACCCCGGATGCCATCATCGACGGTTCAAACCGCGCCCCTTCTTCATTTGTCACGTTCATGACAACAACTGGTATGGGAGGTGTGACATTGTTTTCAACGAGTGTACGTATCACTTCAAGTCCTGCGGCTACACCAAGCACTCCATCAAAACGCCCGCCTTTTTTCACCGAATCTAAATGCGAACCCATGACAACCGGCGGCCTTTCTTCACGTCCGGCAAGCATCGCGTACATGTTGCCCATGTCATCCACGTTTACATCCAGACCAATGTCTTCGCAGCACGAACGGAAATAATCACGCGCCAGCCGGTCTTCTTCCGAAAGAGCCAGGCGCGTTACACCATTTCGCTCCGTTCTCCCAAAGTCGGCAAAGGCCTCCAGTGATTCCTGCAAACGCGCTCTATTAATTTTTAATTTTTGATCATTCATATTGCTAATCCCCTTTTAATATTTTTTAAATAAAAGCAATCAATAAAATATATTTAGTATTATTGCACACACTTTAAAAATTGACCAGTCTATTTTCTGAAAATTCAATTTTTAAATAACAAAAAAAACACCCGCCCGATTCACGGACAAGTGTACTCATGTAAAAGTGTTCAGCCAATTTTCTAACAAAGAAAGAGTTCCATCGGTCGTGGCTGTTTCTTGCATATATTTCAAATCAAGGTGGTCAAAGTGAAGCAAAAACATCCTTCTTCCCCACTCACAATCGGAGGTCGATTTCCAGTGTACACAGGGACGCATACGATCTAAAATAATATCCTCTATCCCTATTGCATAAATGTTTTTTCCTTCTCCAATATTCATCTTGATGACACGCTCAAGATCCGCATCTTCTAAAATGTCATTCGGAATTTCATTACTAATCAATAACCGAGGATGGTACCAATGTTTTTCGTTCACTAAAAAACCCAGCTGCTCAAGAATATTCCCAGCTGTTTTCCTGTCGCTAATGATTACATCAATATCAACAGTCGTATAATCACTCCGTGTGTAAATTTCTACAGCAAGCCCGCCTACTACCGTTGGCTGAATGCGGTAAGGCTCTAGAAGTTCTGTTAAAAGAGCAGTCGTTTCAATCATTTTTTCAAAGGAAGAACAATCTTCAAGAGAATCAAGTCGCTGGCGTGCTTTTTCAATCGAGCTCATAGTACCATTCCCGCTTGCTTAAATATTTGATTTTCCCAGCTGCCTCAGCCTTTTTCCAGCGCTCTATGCATAACTGATCGAGCACAGCCGCTTCATTCGGATCTCTCGGGCGCCGCTTAATTAAACGCTCCTGGCCGCGGTCTTTCAAAATCTGTTGGTCCACCGCCGGACGCCGATCAGCAATACGTTTCGTTACGTCTGTCAAATTCATTTCACGCATGCAGGCACCTCCGCGCTTTTTCTTTCATTATACACAAGAACACCCATCCCCTTCACAGGACAGCTGCTTCCTCATACACGTTTCATAAAGGCTTCGTAAATTTTAGTGGTCACGGCTCCCGGCTTGCTGTCGCCGATTGCACGATCATCGGCTGATGTAACTGGTACGATTTCGATTCCAGTGCTTGTTAAAAAGGCTTCATCCGCTTCGAAAATAAAGTCAGGTGCGAATTCTTTTTCTTCAACGGGAATGTCAAGTTCCGCCGCAATGGAGAGCACGGCGATGCGGGTGATCCCATGTAAAATGTGTTTCGTTGCCGGCGGCGTGATCAGCTTTCCGTCTTTCACAAGGAAAATATTTGAGCTTGATCCTTCCGTGACGATGCCATCGCGGACGAGCACCGCTTCAAACGCGCCAGCTTCGAAAGCTTCTTGCTTTGCAAGCAAATTCGGCAAAAGATTCAACGTTTTAATCCAGCAATTTTGCCACCGTTCATCCGGCAGCAGCTTCACTTTCGCTCCATTTTCGCGCAGCGTTTCATCCATCGCCCGAAAAGGCTTCACAGTCATCGAAATAGATGCCGGGACGTTCGGAAACAAATGATTGCGCGGAGCAATACCTCGGGTCGCCTGCATATACACATCACAATCGGATAAGCCGCTGCGCCCGATTAAATCATCCACAACCGCGATAATTTCTTCACGCGGCTGGCCGAGATTCAGCTTGATCGCTTCCGCACTCTTAAAAAAGCGGTCCATGTGCTCATCCATCATAAACACACGCCCGTTATAAATGCGAATGTACTCATAGACGCCATCCCCGAACTGATGCCCGCGCTCGTCAATCGGCAGCACCGGATCGCTTGAACTGATCACTTTTCCATTTAAATAGCCAATTGCCATCTTATCCGCCTCGCTTCAGTTGTTTACCTCCATTATACTCATTTTTTTGAAAAACTCATACAATACCAGCTTCCTTCGCGGACAACCGTTTTAACGGACTTCAGCTTGAAGCCTGCCGCCGCCGCATCGTGAATGAGTTCCTCTTTGCGCGGCAACGGATATAAATTCTCATGCGCCTCCATAAAAGAATTAAAGGCTGCCGAAAAGCGCTGGCCGCCTTTTTCTAAATAAAGCGGTGTAATCACAATAACCGTCGCTTTTTTACTGACCAGTTCAGCAACACGGCTGAATAAGCCCTCCCGCGCGTCTGGTGAATAGTAATGAAGAAGGTTGTTCATCATAACCACGTCAAATAAACCGTTGGGCACATCCCAGGTGTTAATATCTGCATAATAAAATTTCACTTTGTCATCGAGTCCTTGCTTCGATGCTTTTTCACGGGCTTCATCTATACATTCTTTGCTAATATCTACGCCCACAAATGTGCCGGGATTCGTTCTTTTTGCAAGCTTCATTAAATAACCGCCTGTTCCACAGCCGATGTCGAGTACCCAGTTCGCCTTTTGTGCATCAATCTCAGCTGCCACGTGCCCGAATGCTCTTTTTTCAATTAAGGCGGATGTCGCTGCAACCGTTTTACCGAAATCATCTCCGTTAAAGCTCTCTTTTCGATTTGATTCGATCATCTCCGGATAATTCATAAGCGCCGGCATATGCATTTCAAATAATTCCTTTACTAGCTCGCCAACCGTATCATCGCTTTTTTGCGAGAAAAATCTAAGCATTTTTTTCGATGGAACGAGCTTGTCCCCCTCTTTTTTTAAATGGCCAAGGACAACACCTGTGTCCGCCCAAGAGCGAAGCAGGTTTTCTTCGTATCCATATTCATCAACGAGTGACTCAATTGTCGCCCCTCGGGAAATTTTTTCAAATAAATCAAGCCGGTAGCCGACATACGCCTGCCACGTTGGCAAAAACGGCTCATTTTTTTTCATCCAATTACGGGCTTCCCACATTTTCCGGTATTCTGCAATCATTCCTTTTCCTCCTTCATTGTCTACGGATGATCATCATCTTCCGTATATTGATGCTCCGTGCCTTTCACTTTCGGCAAAATACCGCCGGGCAAAAGCCCGATTTGCACAAATCTGTCAAGCAGTGTATCTTTCCACATGCCAAGCCCCGAAATATTCAGCATATGTTTATAGTGAAGTGCCGGAACGCACTCAATTCGCTTCAGTATGTGTGACCTCACATTCGGCCATGGCCCCTGCCAATACGAATACGCCAGGGCCGATAAATTCGAGAGCGAAGACAAAAATTCTGCCCGTGGCTTACGCACCCGCTCATATCGCTTTAATTGTGCGACATCAAGATTGCCGGTTTCATACATAGAGCTCAGCAGCTCTCCAAGTGTATACGCATCTTGAATGGCTAAATTCATGCCTTCCCCCGCCATCGGATGAACGGTATGCACCGCATCACCCATGAGCGCGCAGTTGCCGCTTATGTAACGGTCCGCATTATGACGCGTGGGCACCATCAGTTGAATATCTTTCCATGTTGTGATGTTTTGCACGTACCCGTCAAGCTCCGGCTTCAAACGAGTATAGCATCTGTAAAACGATCCAAGTCCCTCATTCTTCATTTCCTTGTATTCCTCTTTTTTAATAAGCAGTACAGTACGCACCTGTAAATCTGGCAATGGAAACAAGCCAAGAAAATAATGCCCGCGCACAATCATTTCTCCTTCTGTCAAATTCGAGGGACGGGGAAATGTAACCGTTAAAAAATAATGATTGTACTCTGTTTCTGTTAATTCAATGCCGATGCTTTTACGGATTGGTGACACCCGTCCTTCCGCTCCGATATGAAAGTCGGCCGCAATCTCGATTTCACCCCGCTCTTTATGCATAACAACCGCCGTTTTTTTTATATCACCCGGCTCACGAAATTCAATAAATTTCGCCGGATTTAAAAAGTGAAAAGACGGATGCTGCTCCGCATGGTTTCGGATGATTTCTTTCAGCTTTTCATGAGGCACCATGAGCGCTTCATTAAATGGGTGATCGATCACGTTGTAATGATATTGAATTTTTTTCATCACGCGGCTGCCGTCATACTCGGTAATCGACGTTGTATGAATCGGAAAACCGGCTGTCCGAACGGCTTCATAAATGCCAAGACGGTTCATCATGTCTAAGCTTTTTGGCTGAAGTAATTCTCCTTTATATTTAATGGACGGCTTTGCATCTTTTTCAGCCACGACTACATCAATGCCATTGCCTGCCAGCATCAGCCCAAGCATGAGACCGGAAATACCGCCGCCTGAGATAAACACATTTGTTTTCACAAGGAGTCCTCCCTGTATAACTTTTGTTTATACTTTTTACAATCACTATTCCCTGTTCAACCGGTGTGAAAACACGTAAAAGCGGGAAAAGAAGAGAAAAGGAGCTGAGAGCATGAATCCGAAACTCGTAGACGTTCGTGCCGTTACAGTTGTTGGGTATGAAATGAGCGGAACAGAAGAAGAAATTGCAGCACTGCGCCCTGAATGGAAAGAGCGTTTTTTAGAGGCAGCCAGCCAGATTTCGGAACAGACCGACGGCAATCTTATGGATATTTGCCTCAAGCGGGCCGGCCAGCTTTATACGCACTGTATTGCCATGGAAGTAAACCATATCGATATTATTCCCGCTGGCATGTCAAGCTTGACGATTCCAGCAGGCTCATATGCACTGCTTGAATTTCACGGCGAAGCGGAAGAAGTGAAATATGGTTTTCGGTCGATTTTGACGTGGGCTCGCGATCATAAAGTAAGGCTCGATGCAAACGAATTTCGGATTCATGTAACAGTAAGTGACAGACATCATGATTTGTATTGGCGTCTGGCCGATAAGCGCAGCGAAGCAATAGAAGAAGCAGTGTGAAAAATATGTGAGAATTTCTATCATAAAAAATGACAAGCCAAATTCATTCTTTCATAATAAAAGAACCTACAGGTATGAACTTGAACGGATAAGGGAGGAACAAGCAGTGATGGATGAGCACGTGGAACGAAAACCTTCTATTTATTTACCTGGCTTGAGCCTTATTTTCTTTTATCAGCTGCAAACCATTTATATGGCACAAAAAACAGCCTCAATTGTGCATTGAGGCTGTTTTTTGTTTTTCTATACTGTCAGCGCGGCAGCAGGACGCTGCGCTCTTGGGCCCACATGATGTGGGTCACAAAGGCGTTGCAGCAGGACGCTGCGCTCTTAGCCTTTGATCCTTTACCCGAGCGCAACATCAAGTACCATCATAAGTGCAAAGCCGACCATGACTCCCATCGTGGCAAGGTCCGTATTACGGGATGACTGTGATTCGGGAATGAGTTCTTCGACCACAACGAAAATCATCGCACCTGCCGCAAACGCGAGGGCATATGGCAAAATCGGCTGAATAAACAGCACGGCAGCCGCTCCGATTACAGCAGCGATCGGTTCGACAATTGCAGACATTTGCCCGTAGTTGAATGCTTTTGTCCGCGACATTCCTTCTCCACGAAGCGGTACCGACACCGCTGCACCTTCCGGCATATTTTGAATACCAATTCCAAATGCAAGCGCCAGGGCCGCCGCTACTGTTGCCCCATTCATATCCAGCGCCGCCGCACCAAATGCGACTCCAATCGCCAGCCCTTCCGGAATATTATGAAGCGTAATCGCTAAAAATAAGAGCGTTGTTTTTTTAAGCTGCGTGGAAGGACCTTCTCCTTTTGTCCGTCCGACGTGCACGTGTGGTACAACGACGTCAAGCTGGCGCAAAAAGACGCCGCCAAGCAAAAAGCCGATGACCGGCGGCAGCCAGGCAATCTGCCCATTTTCTTCACTAAATTCAATCGCCGGTGCCAACAGTGACCAAAACGAAGCAGCAATCATGACACCTGCCGCAAATCCCATCATCATTTTCATGACCGATTCTTTTATGTCGCGAAAGAAAAATACCACTGCTGCACCAAGTGCTGTCATTCCCCAGCTGATCAGGCCACCAATCAGGGCTTGCAGTGCAGGGTGCAGACTGCTAAATGTACTCATCATGTCTAACATCTTCCTTTCTCTACTCGGTTATTTTGCGCCTGTCTGGCTTTTTTGTCAAAAAGAACAATTGTAGCGCCCAGGCAACTTGTTAAGGCAACGGCAATCATGTTGCCATAGACCCACCCGAATGCGGACTGGTATAGTAAAAACATTAACTTTTTGGAGGAAATATAGGTGGAAACAGCATACGAAGATTTAAAAAAGGGAGAACGCGGCGCATGGATCAGCATTATCGCCTACCTGTTCCTTTCCACATTAAAACTGACCGTTGGCTGGATCGGCGCGTCACAAGCACTAAAAGCTGACGGATTAAATAATTCAACCGACATTATCGCGTCGATCGCGATTCTCATCGGCTTAAAGATTGCCCGCAAGCCGCCGGACGAAAACCATCGCTACGGGCATTTTCGCGCGGAGACGGTCGCCTCTCTTCTAGCGGCTTTTATTATGGCATCTGTCGGGATTCAGGTACTCATCTCAGCTGGAACTTCTCTCTTTCAGGCAGACCATGAAGTCCCTGACATGTTCACAGCCTGGACCGCACTAGCTGCTGCGTTCATCATGTACGGTGTGTATATGTACAATGCGCGTCTCGCGAAAAAAATTAAAAGCCCATCCATTATGGCGGCGGCTCAAGACAACCGTTCCGACGCCTTAGTCAGTATCGGAGCGTTTATCGGGATTATCGGAGCACGGTTTGGCCTGGAGTGGCTTGATACGCTGACGGCGTTTGTTGTCGGTCTCATTATTTTAAAAACGGCCTGGTCTATTTTCGCCGAAGCGTCACTTACCTTAACGGATGCGTTTGACCTCGGCAAGCTGAAAGGCATGCAAATAACGGTGGAAAAAGTGCCGGGTGTCCGCGGCGTGCCAAGTATTAAAGCCCGCTCACACGGCAACGTCACCTTTGTAGATGTCGTTCTGCTGGTGGACCCTGATTTAAATGTCATCGAAAGCCACGACATTACCGAATATGTAGAAGAAGCATTGCTGCAGGAACACGACATCCATATTACCCACATTCATATCGAACCAAACGGCCACTGAAAAGTGCGCCGTTTTTTTCACAAAAAAAAGTGGCTGCCTTTTAAAAAAGCATACCGCTTATACTAGGAAAGTTTTGATTGTTTTAATACTTTTCTTGTTTCATTAACGTATTTTATAAGTCTGTACGGCTTGCTGATGACCCGCAGCGGCATACCGGAAATAAACTTGCTTAAATCCTGATTGTATTCCTGAGTTATTCGTGACGGTTTTGTTGAAATTCGGTCATATACTTCTTCATACAATTCTTTTTTAGCATTAATTTTCACACCGGTCAATCGGTGGCATTCTTCGCATTCAATACTTTGAATTTTATTGTTCACGTACACAACCCGGTGAATGGCTTCATCGTGACAACGCGTGCAATAGAGGCCGGCTTCCATTTCGGAAATTTTCATTCAGCCCACTCCCTCATACCTATTTCCGTGCTTCCTCTTTATTATATGCTAATCAGCTGGTCTATAGACACCCCCCGCCTGCTTATCGGCTTTCTTAAAAGCTTTTCGCCCGAAGAGTGCGCATCCTCCAAATCATTGATTCATTTGTTCAATGAGCTGGCATTTGCTAGTATATAAAGGAAAATAAAACGTGAAGGAGATTTTTATGAGTCAAAAAATCATTTTTTTCGATATTGACGGCACATTGTACGATCATGATAAACAGCTGCCTGATTCAACTCGTCAGGCCATTCGTGACCTTCAGGAACGAGGACATGAAGTGGCGATCGCAACAGGCCGCGCACCGTTTATGTTTAAGGACTTACGCGCGGAGCTTGGCATTGAAACATTTGTCAGCTATAACGGGCAATATGTCGTATTTAAAGGTGAACCTCTGTATCAAAATCCACTTAATAAAGAAGCGCTGCTCCGCTTAACCGATATTGCGGTTGAGCACAATCATCCGGTCGTTTTTATGGATCATGAGGACATGAAAGCAAATACACCGGACCACGAACATGTAACGGCCGGGATTAATTCATTAAAAATTAATTACTTCCCGGAACATGACCCGACGTACCATGAAGGGCGCGATTTATATCAATCCTTATTGTTTTGCCAGGACCCGGAAGACAAAGAATACGAAAAGCAGTTTCCGGAATTTGATTTTGTCCGCTGGCACCCTTTTTCTGTCGATATTGTCCCAGCGGGCGGCTCTAAAGCAAAAGGAATTCAGAAAATTATCGATCAGCTTGGCATTTCACCTGAAAATATTTACGCGTTTGGAGACGGCTTAAATGATGTGGAAATGCTGAAGACTGTGGCCAACAGCGTGGCAATGGGCGACGGGCATGAAGATGCTAAAAATGCCGCCAAGCATGTGACAACGAATGTACATGAAGACGGCATTTTAAATGGCTTAAAAATGGTCGGCTTGCTCAATTAAAACGAAAAAGGGGAGTCTCAATCGATATTGAGACTCCCTTTTTTGTTTTTTAGCAGACGGAATCGGTCGATTTCGGGTTTTTCAAGCCGAACAGCGGCCGGATCCATAACGCCAAGAACGTTCCGAGCATCGCCATGATCATCCATACCCAGCCGTGCAGGCTGAAAGAGGCAATACCGCCAAAATAAGCACCGATGTTGCACCCAAAAGCCAAGCGGGCGCCGTAACCCATCATTAATCCGCCGACAATGGCTGCACCAGCGACGCCAGGCTTAATTTTGCCCGGCTTAAATGTGCCTTGAAACGCCGCGGAAATAAAGGCGCCGAGAATGATGCCGAAATTCATCACACTTGTAGAATCGGCCAGCACCGATTGTGTCAGTGCTTCGCCGGCAGGTCCTGAAAAATAACCCCAAGTAGACACATCAATCCCAACAGCGGTCAATGCTTTACCGCCCCATAGCGCAAATGCGGACGTAATGCCCCACGGGTTCCCGCGCACTGTCAATGTGAGGGCATTCAGCAATGCAAGAACAATCGCTGCTGCAAAAAGCGGCCAAGAACCGCGAATGACTTTTCTCCAGCCAACTGTGGTCGGAAGCGGCTTCATCATTGGAGGATTTTTCTTTTTCGCAATTTGAATCGTGATCCAATAGATGAGAGCAAAGAGAGCAAGCTGCAGCACCCATGCCCCAAAATAACCAAGCCCCGTTGATTCAGCCAATGAAATTGGCGGAAGGGACGGTGTGTCTTCCATCCAAAACGTAAAATGATACGCCCCGAGCAAAGAGCCGGCAATGAACGCAATCAGCGTCAAAATCATAGACGATGAACCGCCGCCTATTGAATAAAGTGTACCGGATGCACAGCCATTTCCAAGCTGCATGCCAATCCCAAAAATAAACGCTCCAAAAATGACGCTGACCCCCACCGGTGAAACATATCCAACAGGCGTGACGCCCGTAAAACTAAATCCTGTACTTAAAATAATCGCAAAAAGCGTCGTCGCTACCGCGAGCATAAGCATATGCGCCTGCAATCCCTGTACATTTCCGACAGACATAAGCCGGCGGAATGCGGATGTAAAACCAAAACGCGCGTACAAAAGCGTCATGCCGAGCGCAAGACCAATGATATATAAAACACCCTGTGTCCAGTTTGTTGTACTGACAATCGCAATAAACAGCACCACAGCAGCTATAATACCTGCTGCGACCAATGGTTTTTGCATTGGACTTAATTCTGTGACAACCGTTGTCCGCTTATACGGAACGTTGTCGGATGACGTGATAGCATGTTGTGCCAACAAAAAAACCTTCCTTTCTGATTGAATTAATCAACTTTAAAAAGGATAATCATTTTCAAGTTGAAAGTAAAGTATTTTGCTCGGCTTTTGCCTGTCCACAAAAAAACCCGCTGACATGTATCAGCGAGTTTTTGGGAGTTATGCTTTCCTCATCTTCCCGGCGGTCAGTTCATTCGCCTCCCGTACTTTACGGATGTTCACACGGACAAGCATTGAGATGACAAGCGCCACAACGAAGGCGGCGGTAAAGATATACAGCGTAAGCGAGTAGCTGTTCGTCGCTTCTCGAATATTAGAGGCAACGATTGGACCTACAAGACCGGCTGCGGCCCAGGCCGTTAAAATATAGCCGTGGATCGCACCGAGCTGCTTCGTTCCGAACAAGTCGCCAATGTACGCGGGAATTGACGCAAACCCGCCTCCGTAGCAGGATAAAATGATAAAAACCGTAATTTGAAATAAAATGGCATTTGTTAAATTCGGCAAAAGCATAAACGCAACGATTTGAATAACAAAGAAAGCCGTGTATACATTCGGGCGTCCGATATAGTCAGAAATCGATGCCCAGCCGATTCGGCCAAAGCCGTTAAATAAGCCCATAATCCCAACCATTGTCGCAGCGGCGGCAGCTGATAATCCGGCAATATCCTGTGCCATTGGTGAGGCAACGGAAATAATGGCAATGCCGCATGTCACGTTAATAAATAACATAAACCAAAGCGCCCAAAACCGGACTGTTTTGACCGCTTCATTCGCTGTCAGTTCAGACAAATCGGCTTTCTTCGTTTCTTTTCCACCCTGACCTTCCTTCATCCCGGCCGGCAGCCAGCCTTTTGGCGGCGGTGCAAGGTATAAAGAAGACAGAATCATGACAAAAAAATAAACGGTGCCAAGCAAATAAAACGTATTACTGATGCCAATGCTGTTAATTAAGCGGGCAATGATCGGACTCGCAATCAATGAAGCGAAGCCAAAGCCCATGATCGCAAGACCTGTGGCGAGTCCGCGCCGGTCCGGAAACCATTTGACAAGTGATGATACCGGTGTAATGTAGCCGATCCCAAGACCGATGCCGCCCATTGCCCCGTAGAAGAAATAAAGCAAATACAGGGAACCAATGCTGTTCGCAAAACCAGCACCAATTAAGCCGATTCCGAAAAAGATCGAGGCAATGATTCCCGCTTTTCTTGGACCATGCTTTTCCACAAAATGCCCCATAAACGCGGCGGATAAGCCGAGAAAGAAAATAGCGATACTAAACGTTAATGAAATTTCTGTTAATCCCCATCCATGGTCTTCATTGAGTGGATTTGTAAATACGCTCCATGAATAAACAGACCCGATCGATAAGTGAATACCTACGGCCGATGCCGCGATGAGCCACCGATTTTTGACTTTTCCCATCAGCTATACCCCTTTCATTTTTAAACGATCTAACTGATCATTGTGGGGATCCGACCGATAAAATTCTTTTATCGGTCGGATCCCCCGCTTTACCGGTCAGGTTTCTTCGCCATATATGCCATACCTGCCAGCGACGCCCCCGCTGCAGCGATTAACCAGCCTTTAGATGACATTGCATTCCCTTTTATCAATTGAACGGCAGATGATTCCGCCCGGCTGATTTTCGCTGCGATCGAAATGACGCCGTTTAATTTGTGCATTAGTGGACCCAGCTCGGAAACATTCAATTTTCCAAGTGTACCAAGCATCAGCAGCCCATTTTTCAAAATCGAGGCTGCTTCCGGCTTGTCCACCGCTTTAACAAGTACATCTAGCACACGATCGCCTTCACTAAACAAGCTGGCGGCCATTTCTAAGCCGCCCCGCTTGTTTATTTCTCCTAACATATGAAGAAACTCTTTCAGTGTATCTTTATGTTCGACAAGAAGTGTTTTAATTTCTTCTAAATCACGAAGATGCTGTTCCTCTTCACTCAACTGCAGCCGATCGATCATTGTTATCGCTTTAGCCACGCTGACCCGCCCCTTTCTTTACAAGATCGCCAGGGAAAATGTAGTCAGGACGCGCCCATTTTTTCTCGACCTGTACGCCGATCTGCGGCTGCGGATCACCGTTACGAGAGTTAATACGCGGCAGTGGACTTTCGCCTTTTGCTTTTAAAATTTCCATTTTGGCGCTGATTTCTTTGTATGCCGGTGTATCCGTATCTTTATCGGCATGGCTGCTCGTCAAATAATTGATCGCACCCTCATCCGAGTCATTCATCGGCAAGTATACTTCTTTTCCTTTCACCCGGTCCGTGACAAGGCATGGCACTTTGACACTTCCATATGGTGACGTCAGCCGTACGACAGTGCCGTCCTCTAAGCCGCGCTCTGCCGCAAGCTCCGGCGAGACTTCCAAAAAGACACTTGGTGTTTTGGAAGTAATACCTTTTGATTTATATGTCATGTTGCCTTCATGGAAATGCTCGAGCAAACGCCCGTTGTTTATGTGAAGATCATATTCTTCCTCGTATTCTAGCGGCTTTGTCCATTCGACCGGGAATAGGCGCGCTTTGCCGTCCGGGAACGGGAATTCATCCAGGAACAGAAGCGGTGAATCCGTACCATCCGGAGCAACCGGCCATTGCAAGCTGTTATAGCCTTCTAAACGGTCGTACGTAACACCGGCGTACAATGGCATCAAGCTGACCGCTTCTTCCATAATCTCGCCGGGATGACTGTATGTCCAGCCGGCACCAAGACGGTTGGCGACTTCCATAATAATCTGCCAATCGGGTTTTGAATCACCAAGCGGCTCGAACACTTGATACAAACGTTGAATGCGGCGCTCTGTATTTGTAAATGTTCCTTCTTTTTCAAACGACGGGGAAGCCGGCAGTACCACATCGGCAAATTGAGCTGTTTTTGATAAGAAAATATCCTGAACCACAAAGAAATCAAGTTTTTCAAAAGCAGCCTGAACATAGTTTAAGTTCGAATCAACTAAGCCCATGTCTTCGCCTTTTAAGTACATCACTTTCACGTCTCCCGCATGAATGCCGGATACCATTTCGTGGTTGTTTAAGCCTGGTTCCGCCGGAATTTTCCCACCCCAGCTCTTTTCATATTTAGCCCGTACCGCATCATCCGCCACTTTTTCATAGCCTGGGAACCGATCCGGCATGCTGCCAAAATCACTCGCACCCTGTACGTTGTTATGGCCACGAAGCGGATAACTGCCCGCCCCCGGTTTCCCGTAGTTGCCGGTAACCAGCAGCAGGTTGGAGATAGCTGTACTCGTATCACTGCCGCCTAAATGCTGTGTGACACCCATTGCCCAGAGAACACACGTAGTCGGTGATTCGTGTACCGCTTCTGCCACGCGAATCATCGTTGCTTTCGGCAGCCCGGTGACTTTCTCAGCATAATCCAGCGTGTACTTTTGGAGGCTTTTCGCGTAATCATCGACGCCATTCACGCGGCTCGCTAAAAATTGCTCGTCTGCCCACCCTTGGTCGATGATGTATTTTGTGACTGCTGACAGCCAGACAAGGTCGGTTCCAGATTTTGGCTGAATAAACAAATCAGCGCGGTCCGCCATTTCATGCTTTCGCAAATCAGACACGATCAGTTTTTGGCCATTTAATTTATGCGACCGTTTTACTCTTGTCGCTAGTACCGGATGGGACTCCGATGTATTTGATCCGACTACAATAATCAGTCCTGCCTGTTCAATATCCGTAATCGAGCCGGAATCACCGCCATAGCCGACTGTGCGGAATAAGCCTACCGTCGCCGGTGTCTGGCAATAACGCGAGCAGTTATCGACATTATTCGTGCCGATCACGCCGCGGGCGAGTTTTTGCATTAAATAGGATTCTTCATTTGTACATTTTGACGAAGAAATAAAGGCCATTGAATCCGGTCCGTATGTGTCTTTCGCCTCTTTGAATTTCCCCTCAATCAACGCGAGCGCTTCTTCCCATTCCGCTTCACGGAAAGAATCGCCTTCCCGGATAAGCGGCTTCGTCAGGCGCTCTTCGCTGTTGACGAAATCCCAGCCGAACTTGCCTTTTATGCACGTGGAAATACCGTTTGCCGGTGCTTCCATTTGCGGTTCGACTTTTAAAATTTTCCGGTCTTTCGTCCAAACGTCAAAGCTGCAGCCGACGCCGCAATATGTGCAGACTGTTTTTGTTTTCTTAATGCGTGATTCCCGCATGGCTGCTTCCACATCTGAAATGGCTAAAATCGAACTGTAACCGGTTTCAATATTTTTGGTCAGTTCAATCATTGGCCGAAGCGTCGGTTTCTTAATTCCTGTTAAAAAGCCTGCTTCGCCTTCCATGCCTTTTTCCATCATCGCGTTACATGGGCAGACTGTTGAGCAATGGCCGCATGATACGCATGAAGATTCATTAATTGGTGAATGCTTGTCCCAAATGACGCGAGGACGTTTTAAGCTCCAGTCAATCGACAGCGTTTCTGTTACTTGCACGTCCTGGCACGCTTCGACGCAGCGTCCGCATAAAATACACTGGTCCGGATCATACCGGTAAAACGGATTCGAATTGTCAATTTCATGAGGCTTCGGTGTAAACGGCTCGCTCTGATGCTCAATTTTCATTTGTTTGACCGTGTTATGTACTTCACAGCGGCCATTATTGTAATCACACACCGTACAATACAGCTCATGATTGTATAAAATCCGGTCCATCGCAATGTCCTGCGCCTGCTTTACATCCGGTGACGCAGCATCAATGACATCCCCATCTTGAATGGTCGTTGAGCACGACCGGACAAATTCCCCGTTTACCTGTACGATACATGTGTCGCACGTTTCAATTGCTCCAAGCGCCGGATGATAGCACACGCTTGGAATATCAATCGCCTGCTCCTTCAACGCCTGCATAACTGACACGCCGCCAGGAATGCTCATGCTGTGCCCATTCACTTTAATCCCCACGTATTCCGTCAACGCAAAAACCCCTTTCTTGTTCGGATAAAAAGTCGAATATTCACACTTTAGCAAATATCTTTTTCACATTACCCTTTTCCTTCTTTTAGGAAACAAAAAAGGACAGCATTTAAAAAGCTTATACCCATAAGCTTTTTAAATGCTGTCTAATCCTTCTGCATCACTTGCAGAAATGTCAAACACCATTAGTATGACTGATAAAAAGAAAACAGGCCGTGCTTTCTTTCCATCCTTTTTGCTTTTCATGTAAGCGCTACCTATTTTATCAGAATAGTGCATTTAAGGCAATACAATCCGTTCTGGACATGTGTAAACATTCATCGAACCGTTCCGTATAAATCCAACTGTTGTAATGCCAAGCTCCTCGGCGGATTGAAGCGCAAATTCAGTTGGCGCCGATTTCGACAGAACGATTTCACAGCCGATTTTGGCCACTTTCAGCAAAATCTCAGACGAAATCCGGCCGCTGAATACGATAATCTTTCCTTTTGTCGACAGCCCATTTTTCAAACAATGCCCATATAATTTATCAAGCGCATTGTGCCGGCCAATGTCCATCCTGCTCAGTAAAATACCCGATTCATCACATAATGCTGCATTATGAACGCCACCGGTCCGCTGAAAAACAGCCGCTTCGTCCTGCATCGACGACATAAGCGAAAAACAATCGTCCGGTGTGATACGAACATGAATATCATGCATTTTTTTTGCTGTCAGCGCGTCGTTCGCAAATACAAACCCCTGCCGGCTCATGCCGCAGCACGACGTAATGTACCGCTTGTTTTGAAGCTTTTGAAAAAATGGGTTGATGTGCGACAGTTCGACGTGAACGAACCCTTCGTCATCTGTCCGAAGATAGCGGATGTCTTCATATCGGCGAATAACCCCCTCAGACGCCAAATAGCCAATAACCATATCTTCTATGTACTCCGGCGTGCACACCATCGTCACAAATTCTTCTCCATTTATTTTCACTGTCACCGGCTGCTCGGTCACAATATGATCCTCCACCGGCTTTGCTTTTCCATTTTGAAAACGGATGACACTCCGTTTAATCTGTACGTCTTTCACTGTCATTCTTCCTTTCACACAATCGGCCGGTCAAACACAAACACTGACACAGCGATATCTTCGTCTACTTTTATGTCTGAAAATAAATAAACAAATTTTGCCCCTACGACTTCTTCCAGCCCTTCCGGCAGCGATTTGGCATACACATCCTGAATTAATCGCGTCCTGGCGGTGTGCACCATCTCTTTTCCTTCATTTGTTTCAGCAATGAACTTTTCCGTCGGAGTCAAATTGCCATACAGTGTCGTCACCGCCATATTTTGCATAAACACCGTTTCCAGCCGGTCGGGCCCTTTGCCAAACAACTGCTTTCTGAGCTTTCTAATAATATCATTAAACCGATTCACTTGTGCAGACATCGACATCCCCTTTTCCCTCTCAACACTTGCATTGTATCACTATTATTACGCAGTAAAAACAAGAGAAAACATTTTTTGATACAATTAAATAGCAAGTAATCTTTGGAAGGGGCGGGTACATATGAGCAGAACAGTTGGATTTATCGGCACAGGTGTCATGGGCAAAAGCATGGCCGGCCATTTGATGTATGCGGGCTATCCGGTCATCGTCTACAATCGGACGAAAGCAAAAGCGGAAGACTTACTGGCGGCGGGTGCCGTTTGGAAAGAAACACCGGCAGACGTCGCAAAAGAAGCGGATGTGATCATTACGATCGTCGGCTATCCGAGTGATGTTGAAGCCGTATACCTTGGCGAAAAAGGCATTCTCGCAAACGCCAAGCCGGGCTCCTACGCCATTGACATGACAACATCCAGCCCGATTTTAGCGAAAAAGCTTTACGAAGAAGGCAAAAAGAAGGACATTCATGTACTGGATGCCCCGGTTTCCGGCGGTGATGTCGGCGCGAAAAACGGCACGCTTACGATTATGGCGGGTGGCACCAAAGAGGATTTTGATGCGGTAAAGCCGATCCTTGAGGTCATGGGCGGAAACATTATTTTGCAGGGAAGAGCAGGCGCCGGCCAGCATACGAAAATGTGTAACCAAATCGCGATTGCGTCCAATATGATGGGTGTAGCGGAAGCGATCGTGTATGCGGAAAAAGCGGGTCTTGATCCGGAGCAGGTACTCGGCAGCATCGCCAGCGGCGCCGCTGGCAGCTGGTCGCTCGCAAACCTTGCTCCGCGCATGATCAAAGGCGACTTTGAACCCGGTTTTTACATTAAGCATTTTATTAAAGACATGAACATCGCTATCGAGTCCGCGGAAGCAATGGGCATGAACACACCGGGGCTTACCCTTGCCAAATCCCTTTATGAAAAATTGTCTGAGCAGGGCCACGATGACAAAGGCACGCAGGCGATTTACTTATTGCTGAAAGGTTAAAGCTAACGGTCGAAAAAAACGAAAGGAGGGTCGAATTCCGGCGCATGATGGTCGAAAAAAATTTTTTTCCGACCGTCACATGCGAGAATTCGACCGTCCACTTATTTTATTCGACCTTAAACAAGCACCAATTCCCGAATCACGTGCGCCACGCCGTGTTCATTATTCGACTTTGTATGATAATCCGCCGCTTCTTTCACCATCGGAATCGCATTTTCCATTGCCACGCCGCAGCCCGCAAATTGAATCATCGACAAGTCATTGCCGTTGTCGCCGATCGTCATGACTTCTTCGCGCTTAATGCCAAGCTTCTCAGACAACCGTTTCACTGCATTGCCTTTGCTTACTTCTCTATGCAAAATTTCCAAATAAAACGGTGCGCTTTTCACCATCATATATTTGTCATTAATCTCAGCCGGAATGGCCGCAATCGTCCGGTCCAGACGCTCCGGTTCATCGATGTACATCAATTTCGGCATCGCAATATCCGCCGGCACTTCATCTACCGTACAGTGGCGGAACGGAATTTGCGTAATAAACGCCTCGTGTACCGTATAGGGGCTGATCAATTTATTCGTTGTATATAAATACTCCGCATCAAAAAAGTGCATCGGCGTATCAAGCGTCAAGCTTAGTTCATGCAAGGAACGAAAGTCGTCATAGCCAAGCGACTGCTTAAACACTACTTCGTTCGTATGCGTATTTTGTACAATCGCACCGTTATACGCAATCACATAATCCTCTTCATCCTCAAGACGAAGATCTTTCAAATAACGGCGCACTCCGGCAAGCGGCCGCCCCGTACAAAGTACAATTTTCACACCACGGTCCCGTGCCTCATCCAGCGCATTCCGGACCTCGTCTGTTACTTCATGGTGATCATTTAAAAGTGTTCCATCCATATCAATCGCAATTAGTTTGTACATGCATCTACTCTCCTGTCTGTCCAATCTACTCCTTATCATAAACGAACAGCAGAACAGCGGCAAATGGTCCTGACTGCTTAAGGCAAATTCACACCACGCGATGACACATAAAGCGTATACCATTCATCACGGCTCATCTCCACGTTTACCGCTTTAGCGGAAGCGCGAATCCGGTCTGGACTGGTCGTGCCAATCACCGGCTGAATCATTGCCGGGTGCTTCATCAGCCACGCCAGAACAATGGCTTCGGTCGTTGTCCCTTTTTCCTGCGCCATCCTTTTAACAAGTGCCGCCGTTTCTTTCACCGACTCTGGCTGTTCTTCAAGCGGTGCGCCGGAATAGATGCCTTGTGCAAGCGGTCCCCACGCTTGGATTTGAATATTTTCCATTCGGCAATATTCAAGCGTTCCTTCTGGAAAGACAGTTTCGCGAAACGCCGGCTGATTCACATGCACGCCGGACTCGAGCCAGCCGATTTTATGCAGGCTCATCTCCAGCTGATTGACGACAAGCCGGTCGCTGATCGCGCTTTGCAGCATCTTGATTTGTCCCGCGCTCATATTCGACACCCCAAAATAACGTACTTTCCCGGATGATTTCAGCTCATGAAATGCTTCCGCCACTTCATCTGGCTCCATCAAGGCATCCGGACGGTGCAGCAAAAGCGTATCTAAATGCTCCACACCGAGCCGTGATAAAATGCCGTCGACCCCAGCTAAAATATATTCTTTTGAAAAATTGTACCGCGTCGGCATGCCCGCTTCCTTATCCGGGAACGTAATCCCCGTTTTCGACTGGATCAAAATTTCATTCCGCAGCGACGGCCGCTCTTTTAGCACGCGCCCGAACACTTCCTCCGCTTTTCCATACGCATAAATATCCGCATGGTCAAACAAATTGATGCCTGACTCAATCGCCGCATCGACCGCCCAGTGCGCCTGTTTCACCTGCTCCTCTGTAATCACATCACGGCTCCAACCGCCGCCAAACCCCATACAGCCAAGTACAAGCCTGCTCGCGTTTAATCCATGTTTTTGAATCGGTAACGTTTTCAAAAAAACCTCTCCTTTATTCAGTATGTACATTCTCTTCCATTACATCACAAAAACGCCCTAAATGCGATTAGGACGGTTTTTTAGGAAATACTATGTTTGATTCGGGCATACGTTGTTTGAGTATAGCGTTAAAAGGTGATATACAAGGATAGAATACCAAACTTTGAAAAACAGGATGTGTTTGGAGCATGAATCAAGAAACAGAACAGCAAAAGGAACAGCTGCGCGTGAATGAAGTGATTGACATCATCGATCGAAAACAAGTAGAGATCAAAGAAAAAACAGGCTCTTTAAAAGAAGGTATTATTGGTCTTCGCAATAACTTTTGGGAAGACGTAACGGTCAATATGGATGAGCCCGATGACGTTATTGAAACACAAGCAGGCATCAAGCAGCAGGCCGAATTACTTCAAGAAAGAGAACGAAGCCATGGGCAGCTGTTTAATGAACTGAAAAAGCTTGACCGGCTGCGCCGTTCCCCTTATTTTGGCCGAATTGATTTTCAGGAATCCGGTGAACCGAAACCGGAACCAATTTATATTGGCATCGCATCTCTAATGGACCAAGAGCAGGAGAACTTTTTAATTTATGACTGGCGGGCCCCTATTTCAAGCATGTATTACGATTACACAACCGGTCCTGCTGCTTATCATACAATGGAAGGCCAGATAGAAGGAGATATTTCCTTAAAAAGGCAGTTTATCATTCAAAACGGCGAGATTACCGGTCAATTCGACACGAGTTTAACAATCGGTGATCATATTTTGCAGGCAGTCTTAGGCGGGAAATCAAGTGCGCAAATGAAAAATATTGTTGCCACCATTCAAAGGGAACAAAATCAAATTATCCGCAATCAAAGAAGCCAGACGCTGATTGTTCAAGGTGCGGCTGGGAGCGGGAAAACATCAGCGGCACTTCAGCGGATTGCTTTTTTGCTGTACGCCAACCGCCGGACGCTGCAGGCGGAAAATATGCTCCTGTTTTCGCCCAATCCCCTATTCAACAGCTACGTATCCACTGTACTTCCGGAGCTCGGAGAAGAAAATATTCTCCAGACGACGTACAAGGAATATGTAGAGGACCGGATCGGTGATGCCTTCACCGTTCAAAGCCCGTTTGAACAGCTGGAACAGTTCCTTTTAAAAGGTATAGAACCTGAGGATTCTGTTAGAACAGCAGCCATTCAGTTCAAAGGCGGTCTGGACTTTAAGAAACGCATTGATGATTTTCTCGCTTCCCTTTCGCAGGAAGGCCTCGTTTTTCACGATATTGTGTTTCGGAATAAAATACTCGTTTCTTCCGAAGAAATCGGGCAGTACTTTTATACATTAGAACGTTCTATTCTCCTGCCAAACCGGTTAGAGCTTGTCTCGGAATGGCTGCTGAAAAAGCTTAAAAAACTGGAACGTTTGGAACAAAACGAAGAATGGGTGCGTGATGAAGTAGAGCTTTTAGATAAAGAAGATTTTTTAAACGCGTACCGGGCAAGCCAGAAAAAGCAGGCAAAAAAAGAGGATACCTTCAACGATGCAGACCTGGAATGGCGCATCTTAAGCCAAAGCGTCGCCAGAAAATATTTTCAGCCGTTAAGAAGCAAAATGAAGCGGCTCGGCTTTGTGGATGAAAAAGCGAATTTCCGGAAGATATTTGAAACACACACACAGCCTGCCTCCGATATATGGGCCTATGTTTGCGAAAGTACACTCAAAACCTTGGACCAGCATATACTCTGCTGGGAAGACGCAACCGCTTATTTGTATTTTCTAGACCAGCTTAAAGGGAAAAAGTCTTTTTCGCGTATCCGCCACGTTTTTATTGATGAAGCACAGGATTACTCGCTTTTTCAGCTTGCTTATTTAAAAACGCTGTTTCCGTACAGTAAAATGACGCTGCTCGGTGACGTGAACCAATCCATCTTTGTTCAGTCCTCGAATGAGTCATCCGTTTTATCGGACACGCCAAGCCAAAAGGAATCATTCGAAAAAATTACGCTCACACGCAGCTACCGCTCCACCCGCCCGATCGTCGAATTTACCCGGCAATTGATCGAAGGTGGCAGCCAAATAGAACCATTTAACCGGGAAGGCTCAAAACCTACCCTAACGTATGCGGATCATACAGAAGACCTCCATCAGAAGCTGTTGGAACGTATTAAATCATTGCTCGAAGCAGACGGTCGCCAAACGATCGCCGTCATCTGCAAAACGATGCAGGAAAGTCAAAACGTGCATGCCTGGCTGACACCACACATTTCTGCGCAATTACTGGATCAAGAAACATATACGTTTGAGCAGGGACTCGTCGTTATTCCTGCTTATTTAGCGAAAGGGATCGAGTTTGATGCCGTGATCCTTTTCAACGTATCCGAAGACGTATACAGCCGGGAGTCAGAGCGAAACTTGTTTTATACCGCCTGCACCCGCGCCATGCATGAGCTTCATCTGTTTTCGCTTGGAAAAGAAACCCGCCTGCTGCAGCCTGCTCAGCCGGAAACTTATACGGTGATTGAAAAATAAAAAGCGTGTCCCGGCCATTGCTGGCCGGGACACGCTTTTTCCTTATTGTTCACTGCAGTTGATCTGCCAGTCGATGCCAAACAGATCCCATACAGCTTGCTCCAAAACGTTTTCTGGAGCGGCATCGTGACCGTACCGCCCATAGAAAGCCCTTCAAAATAAGAACGAAGCGCAAGTTAAAAGACTAATTTTCCGGAAAATTAAATCAGGAGCTTCCTTACTTAAAAGACAGCTCCTTGAGACAGCTCAATTCACTTAAAAAACCGCGTATTAGCCTGCTGAAATGGCGCGTTTTCAAATGAAAACGCGCCATTTCTTTATGATCCAGGCTGATTTGCTTCTAGCTTGAAAGAGGAAGAAGGATATGAACAGTGGTTCCTTTTCCTTCCTCGCTTTCAACCCGCATGACTCCTTTATGTTCTTCAATGATTTTGTAGCTGACCATCAGCCCTAAGCCCGTCCCTTTTTCTTTCGTGGAGTAAAAGGGTTCAAAGAGATGCTTGATCCTTTCCGGCGGGATTCCCTCTCCCTGATCTTGAAATTCGATGTGAAGATGAGAGCTGGTTTTTTTACAGGTAATCATCAATTGCCCTTTGGATGTAGTGGCCTCGATTGCATTTTTGATGACATTAATAAAAACCTGTTTGAGCTGATGTTGATCAGATTGAAAAAGAGGAAGCCCTGGCTCAATAACGGAGACGACCTCAATACCATGCATAATGGCTTGTGCATTCATCAAATGGATGGTTTGTTTTAGAATATGTCCGACGTCATTTCCTTGAAAGTTCACTGCCTGCGGTTTGGCTAGTGTCAGGAATTCACCAATAATCCCTTCAATCCGCTCGAATTCTGATCGTATAATCGCGAAATATTCTGGTTCACTTAATTTCGTTTCTTCCAGTAATTGAATAAACCCTTGAATGGAGGTGAGCGGATTGCGAATTTCATGAGCCACCCCCGCCGCAAGCTGTCCGGCCATTTCTAATTTCACTGATTTAAGGACGTATTCCTCAGCCATTTTTTTCTCAGAAATATCTCTAAACGCCACAACTACCCCCGAAATGTCCCCATTTTCCCATATAGGGGACGATATAAACTCAGCAGGGAAATTTGTTCCGTCTCTTCTAAAAAAGACTTCGTCTGTTACATACCGGGCCTTTCCATCAAGCAGCGTTTGATGCAGCGTACAAATTTCGGTCTCATTACGGAGCCGGAACGTGTCTTTTGGTTTTTTCCCCATGAGTTCCTTTACGTCATAACCAAGCATTTTGGCTCCCGCCGGGTTGATCATGGTAATTTCCCGGTTCACATTTATGGCGTAAATACCATCCCCTATTGAATTTAGCACCAGTTCCATTTGTTGTTTTAAAGACAGAATTTCCTGCTGCACTTTCTTGCTTTCGGTAATGTCTTTGGCAACCCCATGAACACCGACAATTTGATCATTCACGACAATAGGCATATTGGTTACCTGCAGCATGACTCCCTGGCCGTTTTGATGAATACCAGTCGTTTCGTATGTTTGCGGGTTTCCCTGTAACGCCTTTTTAAAATATTGCTTTGTTTTGTTATGAAAATGCTCTTCTATGAAAACTTCCCCGCTTGCCCCTTTCACCTGCTCGGGTGTATAGCCTAATGTCTTATAAAATGAAAGGTTCGCATTTAGCAGTGCACCGTCTACATCCATACTGCAGACGATATCCGGATTGACGCTGTAAAGGGACTCATAACGCTGCTTGTTTTCCTCCAGCTCTTGTTCAATTCGTTTTTTTTCAGTAATATCACGAATAATCGCGGATGCCCCATTTACTGCACCATTTTTATCTTTTAGCGGAGATTGCGTCACACTAACAGGAATGAATCGTCCATCTTTACTTAGCCGCTCCGTATCGAACCGGCTTACCTTTTTTTCTGCAAAAGTAAGCTGGACAGAACGGTCGAATTCTTTCTTTTGATTCTCTGGCACATTCGGAATCTCTTTGCCGATTAGCTCGTCTTCCCGCCAGCCAAATAGATCCACATACGCTTGGTTGACATACGTTATCTCGCCGTGGACGTTCATCGTAGCGATCGCATCCGCTGTGTTGTTCACAAAAGACTCAAGAAGCTCCTTCGTCTCCCGCAGCTCTTCATGGGCTTTCTTCAGTTCCGTAATATCATTGCATGTGACGATCACTTCGACTACTTGTCCATCCATCAAAATCGGCTTCATCATTGCCATGTAATGGACACCGTTTAACTCCCCTTCATAGCCCGTCTCATTCCCATTCCATGCCTGTTCATAATAGATTTCCTTTCGAGAAGCGATCTCCGCCGGCAAAAATCCCTTTAGCGACTTCCCAGTGATCTCTTCCATCTTCAACCCGAATTTCTCAACTAATTGGCCGTCTCCAAATGTATGAATAAACTGGTCCTTTTCTTTTTTATACTTAAAAATGAACCCCTGATGATTTTTAAATACATGCTCCGTTTCCTTATGGAGGGCATGCAGTTCCTGTTCCACTTGTTTCTCATGGGTCATATCACGGCCAATTCCATACACCCCCACAATCTCATCATTCACAGTGATAGGTATATTGGTGAGGCTTATAATTAAATTATTCCCTCTTCTATGTTTAACTTTACATTCGTAACGCTGGACGATTCCCTTTTTTGCCTGATTAAAATGATGCAATACTTTTTTTCTATCCTCATGGGCAATTAACGGAAGAAAGCTTTTTCCAAGCAGTTCCTCTTTTTTATATCCGGATACCGGCTCCGTTGCTTGATTGAATCCAATAAAATGCCCTTCTAATGAAAAGACATAAATCGAATGAGGGTAATAATCAAACAGTGATTTAAATCGCTGTTCGCTTTCTTGCAGCTGCTGCTCCAGCTTTATTCGCAAGTCCCGTTCAATCGCAAGCCCAGCCAGACTTGCACATGTTTCCAGCACCTCGATTTCATGAGCTGCAGGCGTACAAATCTCTGTATGATAAACCGCAAAGGTGCCGACGACACGCCCACTTGTTAAAATAGGAATGGACCAGCAAGCTCTCAGTCCAAAACGCAGGGCATCCTGACGAAAATCGTCCCAGAGCGGATCATTTTCAATATTAGACGAAATAACCGTTTCTTTTCGATAAACGGCTGTCCCGCACGAGCCGGCTTTTGGACCTGATTTAATGAGATGAATCGCCTGCTGATATTCAGAAGGAAGATTCGGCGCATGTTCTACAGCAAGCCTATTTCCCTCAACAGTCATCATAAGGGCACAGTATGTTTTCCGTTTAAAGTGCTCTTCCAGTTTCACTGTCAGGGTTCTCATGGCGGTGTGCAATGAATCCCCACTTGCAAGCAATTTGATCATAGATGTATGTAAGTTTACGATAGACGCCATTTCATCCGTTGAGACGGAGTGTGTCTTCGCATTGTTATTGTTATTACTCCATTCCTTCATAATGTCCCTCCTTTGAAATAATGGCTGGCAATTGAATCCCCTTTATTACATTGGTCAGAATCCTTACACTACTTTACCGAATAAAAAGGAAACGCTTACATACATACCCTTTTGGTATCTTATTAGGCTAATTATAACATAATTTGATGAATAAAATGGAAACAAACCAACAATTTATAGCTGAAAGGTACCGTAAAAAGCGTGATTCGAAGGAATAACGCAGAATGAGTATCGCAGCGGTCTTCATAACGTTAGACTAACCGACGACGTGTCTATTACAGCATAAAACCGCTCGGAATGCGATTGGGACGGTTTAGATTGAATTTTCAGCTAAAGTTACTCGTACAGATAATCTCGTGACGCTGATTTACTTCCGATTTCAGCTGATCGGTTGCGGATTCCCACCGAACGACGTCGATCTTCAAAAGCGTTTCTGCTTCATCTTCTATTCTCTTGATCCTCCGCTAAAGCTTCTTCCAGCCGCATTAACGCTTTCTCAAGGTTTTTGGCACTTTGATGCGGCTTCCGTTCAAGACCATACATCCACTTCAACGTCCCATCTCATTTTTCGCCTTTATTACACTAAAAAAGGCGTCCGCCTGAGCGAAGCACCTTTTTTGGTTTATTATTGCTGTCCTTCGTGGCTAATTTGCCACTGGATGCCGAACTGGTCGCGTACCTGGCCATACACTTTGCTCCAAAACGTTTCTTGGAGCGGCATGATTACTTCACCGTTCTCAGACAGCCCCTCAAAGTAAGCACGAAGCTTTTCCGCATCCGAACTGATCAGCGCCAGGGTGATGGCACTGCCCGGCTGATACGGCATGCCTGGAAACGTATCCGAAAACATCAGTGTCGTGCCTTCCACCTCTAGATTCGCATGCATCATGAGGTCTTTCGCTTCTTCCGGCAGAGGATAATCCGGGTTTGGCGGTGAATCACCAAAGCGCGTCCGATTGGCAGGCCCCGTCTGGAATACCTTTTCATAAAAATCTAATACGTCTCCACAATTTCCGTCGAATACAAGGTACGGTTGAATAGCCATTTTCATCACTCCTGCTTCTCTATTATTCGTCACATCCCTGCAAAAAAATCAGGAACAGCAAATACACTATTATTTCGATACATCTGAATATCTATGTAGAAAAGTATTCGCCGTTTGGAGCGCTTTTACCTTTTTAAACCTTTTTCGATTTCGCCATCTGCTTTCCTAGTATATGTGCAGCTAGCCCTCTCTTCTTCGTCATTCTTCAAATAAAAAACTCAGTAATAAATTTTGCGGATTGTTGGAATGTCTGCAGGAGCCCATTCTAACTCATCTAATTGATCACGCGGAACCCATCGCAATTCCGCATGTTCTTCAGCGGTTGGAACTCCTTTTATAATTCGAGAATGATACGTTAATAAATTAACAATAACCGTCTCATACTCATGCGTCACTTCTTCAATTTTACTTCCAACTTCAATCTCGCAAGCTAACTCTTCTTGAATCTCTCTTTTTAAACTTTGCTCCGGTGTTTCACCTGCTTCAATTTTCCCACCAGGAAACTCCCACAAGTTCGGCAGCGTCATTTCAGGTGAACGTAACGCGCACAGAATCTCATTATTTTCATTTTCAATTACTGCGCCAACAACGCGGACTGTTTTCTTCATCTTAATTGGCTCCTTCGGTTAAATAATGATAAAGAGAATGCTCAATCGGCTTTTCCATGACCATGCTCATTGTAACAACAGGGATATCTTTTTGATGTTTGTCTTGCATGGTCGTTTGCTCAACTGTTTTTCGATCGGGAAGTGCTTTGCCCAAATAATAAAAATCTGTACCTTCATCATCATCTTTTTTCACGAAAATATGAATATCTATTCCACCTTGCTTGGCTTCTACAATTTTTTGTACTTCAGTCGATTTTAGCGTTCTATTACTACGTGTAAACCACTTTAACAATTCTGGGCTAATAAATTCATCTCCATAATTGACGCTGGCTTCTACTTCTTCGTTTTTATGATACGTAATAAAAATCGGACAAGCACCGTATTTCGGTTTATATCCATAAATTGTAGAGCTTTCATCACTTTTCCAATTCAACAATTTACACACATCTTTACGGGAATACTTTTGATAAAGTGTTAATGATTCCTCACATAGATAAGCTTTATTTTTTTCTTTTGCTGTTTCAATAACATCTTTTATGAGTGTTTCAAAAAATAAATTCTCAGATAGGCTTTGTTGAATTTTTTCATTCAGCTTATAAATATCGCCTTTAACTACTACAATCGGTTCATCACCATACTTTTTTTGTGTCGCTTGATTAAAGAACGATAAATCAACGATACGCTGAACGGATTCAATCGTTTGGTCGTCTACTGTACACTCATTTTCACGTAAGATACTCAAATATGTATCATGGCTCACTTGTTTTTGCCCTAGTAATTGATCCAACAAAAGAACTTCATGTCGCCGTTTTCCGTTCAACACTTCAAGTGACAACATCGTTAATACGTGCTGTTCGTGTAAAGACAATACAGGTGTTTTTTCTTTTATGCTGATTAAAAAATGGTAATACGTATTGTATTTTTCTGCGATCACAATCGGATCAATGGAGTGATTTGCTACAAAATCATGTAAAAGTGGTACGTGACCTATTTTATTTTTCAAATTAACAAAAGCCTCTTTTAATAATTTAGCAGTGTTTAATGTGCTATTATTAATCGCTTTAAAAATCTGCTTCCGGGCGATTTCTTCAAAGTTAATGGTTGAAGCACCGCTAATATAATTCGTTTCAGCAGTTTTCCGACGGATGTTATCTTTATTTTGAGACTGATCCCCTGAAAGTGCCACTGGAATCATGTAATTGTTCTTGTAATTGCCGATAAAATCTATAATCGTGACGAATTCTTTTGAGTCGTGCTTACGCAAGCCGCGGCCGAGCTGCTGAATAAAGACAATGCTAGACTGCGTTTGACGAAGCATTACAACTTGATTAATACACGGAATGTCGATTCCTTCATTGAAGATATCAACGGTTAAGATATAATCCAATTTCCCATTTTCAAGATCTTCTACTCGGCGAAGGCGCTCTTCTTGCCCGTCATCTCCAGTCAACGCAACTGTTCGATACCCTCGCTCGTTTAGTTTCACTGACAATTCTTTCGCTTCTTCTTTTCGACTGCAAAACATAAGGCCTTTTACTGTTTTACCCGAATAGCCATAGTAACCAATTTTATCAATAATATGATTGATTCGGTTTTCAGAAACGAGTTGCATAAACGTCGTCGTTTCGTCAATCACTTCTCCATTGATCTCTAAATCCGTGACGCCGAAATAGTGAAACGGACAAAGCATGTCTTCTTCAAGTGCTTCCTGCAACCGAATTTCATATGCAATGTTATAGTCAAACAACTCGTAAATATTAAAGTCATCGGTCCGTTCCGGTGTCGCCGTCATCCCCATTAAAAAAGCTGGTTGGAAGTGGTTAATAACACGAAGGTACGACTCAGCCCCCGCTTTATGTACTTCATCAATTAAAATGTAATCAAAGGCTTCTCGATCAAATTGCTGTAAGACGTCTCGTTTCGATATTGTTTGAATCGTCGCAAATAAATACCGCGCTTGAACTTGTTTTGATGTACCAGATAAAATTCCAAAGTCGTCTTCTGCTCCGCCTAAAATGGTTTGGAAGTCCTTCATCGCTTTTTGCAAAATTTGTTCACGGTGTACCACAAACAGCATTCGCTTTGGTCGAAAAGCGCGCACGTCGAAAGCCGACAAATACGTTTTCCCTGTACCGGTTGCAGAAATGACTAATGCTTTTTTTTTTTGTTCATTTCGAAGCGATTGAATTTGTTGAAGAGCTGTTTCCTGCATTTTATTCGGCTTAATTTCTAACGCTTTTTGAATCGAATTTGTCTCATAATTCGTTGGCGGATCGATGACTTGCTGCATCGCACGCTGCTCATGCGTTGCGCTGTATGTCACTTCATAGCGGTCAATCCATTCTTGAGTTAACGTCTCCGCTTTTTCCCACACATTTTCAAATTGGTCTTTAAAGTGATGGACGATTTCACCATTTTCGTGTGAAGTGAGCTTGACGTTCCACTCATAATTTACTTTTAAAGCGTGTGCTGTTAAATTTGAACTGCCAACGATCAGCGAAAATGAACGGCCATGGTCGAAAATGTAGCCTTTGGCATGAAATCCTTTTATATCGGTCGTTCGAACTTCAATATTTTCGATTTTCATTAATTCGCTAAATACTTTTGGCTGGTTGAAATTCAAAAAAGTCGATGTTAAAATACGTCCACGAATGCCTTTTTGATGCAAATCCAATAGTTTCGCTTTTAATGTTGCGAGCCCGCTTTCGGTAATAAACGCCACTGAAAAAAGGAATGACTGACTTTTGTCCAATTCTTCTAAAATAGTGGTAAGGACATTTTCGTTTCGTTTCGCATTGTTAATGAGGAGCTGTGGCTTGAAGTTGCCCGGCTTTAATTCATTTTGATTGATAAAGCCTTTGTATAAAGAACCTTGCAGGTTTTCGATAAAGTTTTCCATGTTATCACCAAATTTCTCTTTTCCACCATATTACCACTTTTAATAAAGATAGGCCTTTATTCATGCAAATTTGCATAAAAATCGCCTATTTCTCACATCGGTGAGTAGGGCTTGTTCGATATTTTGCTATTTCTCTCTTCCTATCATAAAGGAAAAAGACAGACACTTTTTCTAAGCAAATCAGAACAAAGATAAAAAAGTAACAAAATGAACAGACAGCTATAAGATTACTTCTTCTTAAAGAAACGTGTAGAGTTTATGTCCACTTAGCCTGATTTATGTTCACTCACCAGAATTTGTGTCCAATCGTCGCCGCTTATCCCTATTTATTCAAATTTTTGTCCATTCAAAAAAGTGTCAGTCCCCCAATCCTTACTGCGTTAAAACAACGGAGGACTGACACCAACTATTTCATCATTTTCTTTATCGCTTCTATTACCCTTTCCGCTTCACAGGCCGGGTCGCTGAATTCGTCGACTTTTTCTTATCAGACTTTTGACCAGGATTAAAACCGGCTTGTTTTTTGCATCCGCATCCACCTTTTTTCATCTGTATCCACCTCCACTCTCTTTCAGAATATGTACAAAAAAACCATCAAGGCACGGCTTGATGCTTATGTTGGTTTTGATAATCATTTTCATTTATAATAAATAATTATGGAGGTGGTCGGATTGGACCGGGCGATGTTTAAGTTTACTGATGGAAAAGAAGCGATAGGAACTGTTTTGGAGTGGTCAGAGGATATACAATTACTGGCGCATTCAGCGGAAAAAGAACTGGGCACCGCATCTCTTCCGGCAGCCGCTTCAATGTTTATGCGCCGGTATGGACTTTTTATCACCGGTCATTTGGCCATTTTTTCAAAGGAACGGCGTGTATGGACTGGCAGCCCGGAAGAGATAGAAATCGTGATGAGTGACGGGGAACCGTGGCCGATTTTGTTTCAGCTGAAACATGATCATTGGGAGCCTTGCGGAGATGAAGGGGCAGAAAAAATTCTGCAGCGTCTTGTTGATCCAGTTGTTGCATTGATGACGAAAAACGCAAAACTTCCAACCATTATTTCCCGGGAAAACATTTTTGGCTATGCGCTCTGGATGTATGTGCATGTGCTAAAAGATACGCGTGATCTGCCGCTTTTGAAACAGTACCAACGCTTTTTGCAAAAACAGACGCCGGAAGATGCGATGGCGAACTTTAGTCGGCTCACGTGCTGCCTCTATAAAGAGGTGCCCGGATGCGATAAATGTCCGTACTGCCCGCTTTTAAAAGAAAAGCATTGTGAAACGGCTAAAACATTATAGGCAGAACAGCCGCCTTTTCAGCAAAAACGGGTGACTATTCTGCCTGCAAAACGATTTATTTATCAATGCGTTCTTCTGCCCATTCAAAAATCTCTTGTAAAATCTCGTCTTTTTCTTTTTCTTCATTCAAAATTTCATGGTAGAGCTGTGGAATGACACAGATGGATTTATCTTCAGATGCGATGTGATCATATAAGTAACGCCCTGAATCAGCTGGAACGATTTGATCATCTTCACCGTGTAAAATGTAACAAGGATATGTGTATTGAGGCAGCTTTTCGAGCAAATTTTGTGCACCATCGTGAAAAACAGCTGTCAGCAGTTTTGCCGTGAATTCCTTTAAATTGTAGGGGTCGTTCTCGTAATCTTGGACGACAGCCGGACTGCGGCAGATCAGGTGAGCCAGTCCGTTCGGAATCCGCGTCAGCGCCTCTTTTTCCATATCCAGTTTTTTCAACTCATCGAATGCCGGGAGTTCCAGAATGACAGGCCCCGAGAAAATTTGGCCGGCGAGTGTTTCTTTGTATTGAACACCGTAAGACGCCGCAATAAATCCGCCCATGCTGTGGCCAAGCATAAAAATCGGCAATCCCGGATAGTCATGACGGGCCGCCTTTACGACTTCATGTGCATCATCAACGAATTTGGACGCATCCTCCACATAGCCCCGTGCGCCGCCGGATTTTCCATGACCGCGGTTGTCAAAACGGTAGACGGCGTAGCCATATCCATTCAATTTTTCCGTTACATACTCATACCGGCCTGAATGCTCACCCAGCCCGTGAACAATGACCATCACCGCGTGCGGATTTTGAGGTGTATTTCTTTGCATGTACAGTTCAGTTCCATCAAATGAATGGATAATCATTTCTTTTTTCATCTAAACCCCTCCCGTCTGTTTATAGTTAAATTTTAACATATACACCCCTTTAATAATAGCGCTCTCATTTTTTGTTTCATCATAGTACGCAAACAATTTAACATGGCTATTTTTCTAAGACAAAACCTTTTTTAGATAATCTCACAAAGAAATTTCTTTAGCGAATGCGCGATTCTAGTTGAATCGCGCCATCTGAACAGCTTATTACGCCGTTGCTTTCAGGAAATATGCCTAAATCTTGGAAATGCGCTAAACGGTTGGACAGGCTAAACGCCTGTCTTCTGTCGACGCTTCCGAATCATTTCTTCTAAAGCCCCAGATCCCATCAAAACACCAGGCACAATAAGCAGCAGCCCCAGCCAATGATAATAATAAATCGGTTCACCCAAAATAACCGCTGAGCCAACAAGCGAGAAAAAGGTACTTAAATTCAAAAAAATGGCTGCTTCAGCCGGTCCGATTTTTGTAATCGTATTGTTGTACACTAAGTGGCCGATGGCTGTGGCGCCAACAGCTGACAGCATAAAAACGATCACCATATATACATTTATGTTTTCAAGTGACGCAAGGCCGGCCGGTTCCGTAATGAGGCTCGCAAGAAACAAGCCAAATGAGCCAAACAGCTGCATGTAGCCCGTTAACAGGAGCGGGTCCATGTCGCGTGCCGCCCGGCTGACTAAAATAAAGCTGAATGCCTGCGCGGAAATCGATAAGAATATATATAAATCACCGAGCACAAATCCGCTTAACCCAGCCCCGCCGCCAAGCACAGTGACCAAAACACCCGCTGTTCCAGTAACAAAACCGAGAACTCGAAGAAGGGACAATCCCCGGCGGAAAAACACAACAGACATTAACGCTGTTAAAATCGGACCAAGCCCAAGAATAATACCCATGTGTACAGCGCTTGTTCCAGCGGCTCCCAATCCTAAAAATAAATGATGGAAAAAGACGTTAAACAGCCCGCCGCCCAAAATATATTTCCAATGATAAACAGCCGGCCAGTGTACTTTTCCCATTTTTCCTAAAATCAGAAAAATAACAAGTGATGCGGTAAAAATCCGAAATGCAGTAATTGTGACCGGTTCAAATGTGCTGACTAGTATTTTGATCAGCGGCACATTAAAGCCCCAAATCATCATCACCAAAATCAGCAAAATATATGGCTTTATTTTTTGCAAAATGCCCCTTCTTTCTTTGCCTGCTTATTTTCCCGCAGGCGCTTTTCTTCGGAGAATCAATTGATAAAATACGTCGGATAAAATAAGCCCAAGCGCTATTGATCCCGAAATCATAAATGCTTTTGCCGCGAGATTGATCGCGGTATTGTAATCGTTTTGCACAAAAGAGCGCATCGCCCGGTAAGCGGTGCCGCCGGGTACGAGCGGAATAATGCCCGCGATTGTAAAAATGATGACCGGTGTTTTGTACACTCTCGCGTACACGTGGCCGATCAATGCAATCGTAAAAGCTGCCGCTACGGTCGAGGGGAGCGGATCCACGTTGTTTTCGGACAAAAAATAATACATCATCCATCCAGCCATGCCAACGGTTCCGCACTTGATCAACAAGTCTTTTGGCACATTAAACATGATACCGAAGCTCGCGGCAGCCAAAAAGCTGAATAGCATATTCGTTAAAATGGTCACGCGTGCACCCCCTTAAATAAGCGTCATCACAACCGCGATCCCTGTCCCGATCGCAAGGGACGTCAATAACGCTTCTGCTCCTTTTGCGAGGCCTGAGAGAAAGTGGCCCGCCATTAAATCGCGGACAGCATTTGTGATTAACAAGCCTGGTACGAGTGGAATGAGCGTTCCAACGATAATCCGGTCCAAGTCGCTTCCAAGCCCCATTTGAAAAAGAAAATAGGCAGCTGTCCCGCCGGCGAGGGCTGCGATAAATTCCGAGAAAAACATGGTTGGCACAATCTCCGCCACTTTTAAAACAAGAAAATAAGCAAGCGCCCCAGCCAGCATCGCTGGAAGAACGTTGTCCCATGACCCTTTCAGTAAAATAACAAAACAGCCGCTCGTTGAAGCCGCCGCCGCTATCTGGATCAAAAATGAAAAAAACATCGGCGCTTTTTGAATGGACTTCAGCTCTTTATACGCCTCTGAAACGGTTAACTCCCCTGCACTGATTCGGCGTGAGACCGCGTTAACCGCGCTTACTTTATATAAATCCGTCGTCCGGCTGGAAATCCGCATCAACTTCGTTTTCGTCGGTTCTTTTGTTTCGATCGAAAACATAATACCGGTTGGTGTCACAAAGCTGTGTGACTCTTCGATGCCATACGACAGCGCAATCCGCATCATCGTATCCTCTACCCGGTACGTTTCCGCTCCGCTCTCTAACATAATTTTCCCTGCGAGCAGGCTGACGTCCATGATGTCATACTGTCTTTCAAGCAAGGCATCCACCGAATCACCCCAATCGTTGTCAATGCCCCCATTATAGCCGTTTCTTTCCATAAAAAAAAGCCCGCCGGCCCAAACACCGGCGAGTCATTCTTTACCCTTTTCTGATAATACCAAACGGTTTGCCGACGGGAATAAATTCGCGTCCGAAATGCTGGTTCAGCACAGCAGCGCCTGCACCGTAAAAAGAAAAAAGGGAAATCAGCAGTTCTGAATACGCCGCCAGCTGATGCATCGCGTGTTCCATAATGCCAAACGAACTGAGCGACAGCCCGATAAACAAAAAATCGATCAAAAAGAAAATGATAAACAGCACTTTATTCGTTTCAAGTGCGCCGATCGTCATGAACAGAGTAAAAATAAGATAGCCAACAAACGCAAAACCGAGCTGGTGCATATCTGCGTTCTCCTGCAGAATCGAGCCAAACACACCCAGGTTCATGAGCCACGACAAGCTGACGCCCATCCAAAACAAGCCATACGCCGCAAACGCGGACGCACCAAATGTATTATTCAGCTTCGCATCCAAGATTGACGCGTAAAATTGGGCGATGCCGCCAAGAAAAATCGCCCACGGAATAACAAGGGACAAGCCGTCTGTCCAGCCGAGTTTTTGAGATGAAGCGACGAGTGTGACCATGGCTAACCCAAAGAGCCCGATTGCCGACGGATCCGCCGTTACAACTTTTACTTCTTTTGTTTCACTCATATATGCCTCCACTACTTATTTTTTACCGACTAGTCGGTTTGTTCAAACGATTTTATCCTGTTTATGAAAATCCATACATTGATTGTACACGAATCTATTTCATTCACCTATAGAAACCCCTGGAAATCTACCTGTTTTGTGTAAAATAGTTTTGGTATGATAGAAAGATAGTTAAAAGCAGGACGGAGATGACCTCGATTTGGATTTATTAATGATTGTTTTACCGGCATTTCTTATTTTTTTAACCGGTTATATTGGCCAAAAATGGATTGGGTTCGATATTAAGTCGATTTCCATGGCTGCGCTTTATTTAATGTCGCCTTTTCTTGCTTTTCGTACGTTCTACGCAAATGAATTAACGATGGAATATGTATACATAACCGTTTTTTGCCTTATTTTATCGTTTGCGTTGATCATTGTTGTGCTGATTACCGGCTTTTTCATGAAAGCGACGCGTCAAAAGATGTCCGCCATGATTCTCGGCGGCGTGTTTATGAACAGCGGCAATTATGGAGCGCCGGTAGTACTGTTCGCATTTGGTGCGGCCGGTTTTGATTATGCCGTTATTATTATGGTCTTTCAAGCTTTTTTAATGAACACGATCGGCTTGTTTGCGGCGTCATTCGGCGGCGAAGAAGAAACATCACTCCAGCAGTCGCTGCGCCGTGTAGCCCGCATGCCGGTTTTGCATGGCGCGATCCTTGGGGTTGTGCTTCAGCTGTTAAACGTTCATATCCCACCTACATTTATGGATGCGATCAGTCTCGTTGCCGATGCATCGATTCCAACAGTGATGCTTGTTCTTGGCATGCAGCTGGCTGTTATCGCGACAAAACGGGTTGCTTATAAATACGTGAATGCGGTTGCGGTTATCCGGATGATTGTGTCGCCCCTTCTCGCTGTAGCAATCGTAGCCTTTATACCGGTGAATGATTTACTAAAAGACGTTATGATCCTTTTGGCGGCGATGCCTGCCGCGGCAAATACGACCATGTTTGCGATTCAATACGGCACAGAACCCGATCTTGTCTCGTTTACCACGCTGATCACAACTCTTTTAAGCATTGTGACGATTCCGCTTGTTTTGTTTTGGCTCGGCATTTAATTTCTTCATATGAATGCAAAATTTTTTTTAAAAAAGCAAATTTTTTTTGCTTTTTTTATTTACAAAAAAGGACAAGTCCTGTAACTTAGGTTTTTAAAAGAAGATAATCAGTTGGCATCAAAATTGCAAGGATAAATATAATGGAAGTTTAGGTTGAAAGCGATTTCATACAAAAAATAAAAGGAGGACATCTTATGCAAGGACCTAGTAATCAAGATCTTCAACGAACGATGAAAACAAGGCATTTATTCATGATCTCGCTTGGCGGCGTGATTGGGACAGGACTTTTTCTTGGATCCGGCTATACGATCAGCCAAGCTGGAGCTGGAGGGGCTGTCCTATCTTTTATGGTCGGCGGCTTTGTCATGTACTTAACGATGGTGTGCTTAGGAGAGCTTGCTGTTGCCATGCCGGTTTCCGGCTCATTTCAAACATATACGACTAAGTTCATCGGGCCGGCTGCTGGCTTTACAGTTGGATGGATATACTGGCTGGGATGGGCTGTAACCGTAGCGTTGGAATTTTTGTCAGCTGGCCAATTAATGGGCAGATGGTTTCCTGATACACCAACCTGGATTTGGTGCGCTCTTTTTGCCGGAATTTTATTTATCTTAAATGCTTTGTCCGCTAAAGCGTTTGGAGAAGCAGAATTTTGGTTCTCCAGCATTAAAATTGTGGCTATTATTCTCTTTATTATTCTTGGCGGTGCCGCGATGTTTGGCTTGATTGATATGAAAGACGGCCAGGAAGCGCCTTTGTTCTCTAACTACATGTCAGATGGATTGCTGCCCAATGGTCTTTCTGCGCTGCTTATTACGATGATCGCCGTCAACTTTTCTTTTCAAGGAACCGAATTAATCGGGATTGCAGCCGGGGAAAGCGAAAATCCGGAAAAAACCATTCCACGATCAATCAGGCAGTCGGTTTGGCGTACACTTGTCTTTTTTATTTTATCTATTTTTGTATTGGCGGGCATGATCCCATCAGATAAGGCAGGTGTGCTGGAAAGCCCCTTTGTAGTAGTGTTTGACAGCATCGGTATTCCTTATGCTGCTGATATTATGAATTTTGTTATTTTAACCGCCCTTTTGTCTGTTGGAAATTCTGGTCTTTATGCAGCATCCCGTACGCTTTATGCTCTTTCAAAAGAAGGAATGGCTGTTTCTTCTTTGGCTAAAGTCAATAAAAAGGGCGTCCCTATGAATTCATTGCTTTTAACACTTGGTATCGCCCTTTTGTCTTTGCTTTCCGGCTTTTTTGCAGCGGAAACCGTGTTTGTCTGGCTTCTTTCTATCGCCGGGCTTGGTGCGCAGGTAGGCTGGATTGCGATTAGTGCTTCACAGCTTGCCTTTCGAAGAAAATATATTCGTGAAGGCGGAAAAGTAGAAGATTTAAAATTCAAAGCCCCTCTCTATCCATTTTTGCCGCTGTTAGGCCTGCTGTTAAATTGTACGGTTTTGATAAGCATGGCTTTTAATGCCGAACAACGGATGGCACTTTATTGCGGGATTCCGTTTATGCTGCTTTGTTATGCTGCCTATCATTTAAAAATTAAGAAAAGGAAGCAAAATGAGGAAGAAAAGCAAGAAATTCAGCTGAATTCTGACAGAAGAATGCTGCTATAATTTCCTGCAGGATGAACACAGAAATTTAAAAGATTTATTGACACATAACAAAAAAACACGCCAAACCTTTTGGCGTGTTTTTTTGTTATTTAGAAAAGCTTTCTGCCAAAACCAAACGAAACGATAAAGCTTTTCTTATGAGCTTCATTGGCTGCTCAGAAATGAATGCCCTTTGAAATACTAGTCAATTAAGCTAATCCTGCTTTCATAAATGTAACGGTCCGCGCAGCAGAATCATACAGCACCCATTCGCGTGCGCCCCAGACGGCGCCAGCGTTAATACCGTATCGTTTTTTCTTTAACAAAACCGGCTCCCCATATTCCATGGGCAGCCGCTTCTTTTTCCGGTACAGCCCTGCCACATGGCTGTGCCCGAAAATCAGGAGCGGCGGGTCTGTTTTCGGCAGAACCGGAAGCCAGCCCTTCGTCCATTTCCATTGATGGCCGTGCATAATGACCGCCCCATCAATGATCATTTTCTCCGGCAAATGCTCGAAGTCTTCGCGGCCGGTGACGAGCATAATCCGCTCTTCCTGATTTCCTCGCACAGACGGAAATGTTAATAATGAAGCAAAACCTCTCGGCATATGTGCTGCTTTTTTCATTGGAAGATCCCTCGCTGTTTCCGCTTTCCGTTTTCCAATGTTGCATTCGTATAAATCACCAAGCCCGATTATTTTTGCATCTGGTGCGTAACAATTGATCTGATCGAGCACCGCTTTTGTATCCTCCACGTTTGAATGCAGATCCCCTAGCAACGCATATTTCATTTAAAGTTCTTCCTTTCAAAACAAATTCAAAATTGCACAACGATCGTTCTTTTCACAAAATAAAGAAAAGAGGTGATTTTTGTGCACACACTTATTATCGGCGGCGGCATTGGCGGTTTAACAGCAGCAGCGCTTTTAGCAAAAACCGGCCATGATGTGACATTACTGGAGGCGTCTTTAGAGTGGGGCGGCGGCACAATTGGCGCAACGGCAAGCGGCATTCATTGTGCACAGTCCATTGCAACCATTTCCTGTCCCTCGTTATTTTGCATCAGCACAACATTATTGTTAAATGCCTTTTTAATCTCCATCAGGCCCACTACACCTCCGCCTTATCAAAACAAAAAAACCTGAATTTGTCCGCTGGTAATATACACCCCAGCACAAATTCAGGTTTTGCCTGCCTACCAGTAACAATCCTGTTTTACGTTCATTTTGGAAACAGTTACTCTTTTTTTATCAAATTCAATCTTTGCTGTCAACATCCGTACAGTCATCTTCCTGGCACCACTCTGTTTTCCCGGCTGTCACCTGCTCGTCTGCTGCAACTTTTTCCAGCACTTGGCTAAATGCTTCAACAGACTGCGCACCGGAGACTGCATACTTTTCGTTAAAAACAAAAAATGGCACGCCCTCTACCCCGATTTCACGTGCTTCTTCTTGATCGGCACGGACGCGATCGCTGTATTTGCCGCTTTTAAGGACATCCATTGCTTCTTCCTTAACAAGTCCAGCCTCTTCCGCCCAGCCAGCCAGCAAATCAAAGTCCGCAATGTGTTTCGATTCGGTGAAATAGGCTTTTAATACACGCTCGGTAAATTCATTCATTTTCCCTTTTTCTTTCGCAAAATGAGACAAGCGGTGTGCATCGTGTGTATTTGCCAAAATAAGTGTATCCATATTGTATTCAAGGCCCACTTCTTTTGCCTGCGCCGTCAGCTGGTCATTCATCGCTTTCGCTTTTTCGCGGGTCATTCCATATTTTTTCGCCAGCATGCTGTGAACGTCTTCATCCGCTTTTTTCGGTGCTTGCGGATCTAGCTCAAAGCTGCGGAATTCCACCTTAATATTCTCATCAAATTGCGCCGCGGCTTCTTCAAACCGGCGCTTGCCGATGTAGCAAAACGGGCACGCAAAATCTGACCAAATTTCTACTTTCATCTTCCCCACTCCTTTTCTTTAAGAGTAGGAGGAAAAAGGACAAGCCGCAACTATTCTGCCTATGAAGAGGACCGAGTGCGACTTTTTGTGATGTCGTGTGATTTTGGCCCAGCTTGGTGCGAGTTTCTCTGTTTCATGCAATTTCAGCCGATTTTCGTGCAACTCTGCCCCGAACCGGTGCGATTTTTACTCTACAATCCGGTACAGTTTGTCATCGTCATCAGCTGGATTCCCGCGTCCGTCCGTATTGTTCGTGACAAAATATAAGCTGTCTCCGTCGGAAAATACATCGCGGATGCGGCCATAGCCTTCTATTTCTTTTGTGACCTCACCTGTTTGGGGATCAATGTTCAGCACTGCTTCTCCTCGGAGTGACGCTGCGTACAACTCCCCTTTATGCCAGGCCATGCCCGACGGAGCCCACGTCTCGTCGCTGCCGGATGTGGCAAGCGGTGCTACAAGCCCTTCCGCTTCTTCCATCCCTTCAATGTCCGGCCAGCCGTAGTTGTTTCCTTCTTCAATGATATTGATTTCATCATTAGCGGACTGTCCATGTTCAGCTGCATACATCATTCCGTCATCTGACCAGGCAATGCCCTGCGGATTCCGGTGGCCAAGACTGTAAACAGAAGCCTTACCTGCTTCATCAATCCGGACAATTTTCCCGTTTAATAAATCTGGTTCCTGCGCTGTTTCTGGATCGGAGGCATCACCAATCGTGGCATACAGATTATTGTCCGGCCCGATTTCCAGACGGCCGCCATGGTGGACATTGCCGGATTGAATGCCGTCTAAGATAATGTTCGTTTCACGCCATTCATCTCCGTTCAGTTCCAGCACAACAATTCGATTAAATGGCTCCCCTTCTTTATCGTACATATAATACGCATACGCTTGATTGGACTCTTTAAAATCCGGCTTTAACACAAAACCAAGCAGCCCGGCTTCTGCCGCTTCTGACAGTGGAGCGGTCAAATCAACGGGCTGATGCTCCACTTCGCCGTCCTCCACTTTGGCAATCTTACCGGTTCGTTCAGAAATATAAAAAGTGTTTTCATTCTGCTCGATGGACCATGGAATATCCAAATTTTCTGCCTTTGCTTGAATGCTTTCACTTTCCGGCTGTTCCGGCTCCTGTACACCGCATCCTGTCAATAATACGAGTGCTGCCAGCCACTTTTTCACCATCGTGTCAGTCCTTTCGTTTGTAGTGAATGGATACAATGTCCCCGATTTTTTCAACATCAACGAGTGAGAACGACGCTTCTGTTCCCGGTGGAAATAAGGGGATGCCTCTGCCCAAGACTTTCGGAATGACGGCAATATGTACATCATCAAGCAGATCATACGCAAGACATTCTTTCACGATCTGGCCGCCGCCAACAACCCAAACCGTTCCTTCCGCTTTCTCCAATACATCCGGCAGCGGTTCATCCGTAAACACTATTTCTTCGGTCCGGCCTTTCATCGTTCGTGACAGCACATAGCACTTTTTCCCGGAATACGGAAAATCATCGGTCAGCTCCAGTACTTTTTCATACGTGCCCCGCCCCATTAGGAGCGAATCAATCGTTTCATAGAAAGCGAGATAGCCGTTGTCGGTCCCGTCACCTTCCACATCATCCAGCCAGTCGACCGAGCCATCTTCTCTTGCGATATATCCATCAAGGCTCGCCGCAATATATAAAACATTTTTGCCCATTTCCCTCATCGCCTCCCGTATAATCAATCTAAAAGGGGATTTTTACGTTGACTGTTACCTCTCTTCATGAACGCGAACTAGCTGCGATTCTCGGCGGCTTTGCGGGATTTATGGATCAGCACGCGGACCAGAATGAACGCGAACAGCTTTACCATATGTGGATTCCGCTTCTCAGCACGTATGTAACACACGATGCGGTCGAATCCGCGATTGACGAATGGTATGCCTTCATTCAAAACGATTCTTTATGGCTTCATTATATCGAAGAACAGCTCACCCTTACAGCGAAACCCTTTGTCCGTGATACACTAGAAAAATGGAAGCAGCCGTTTGTTTTCGCCGGGCACCAGACGCCGGATGGTTTATATACATGCTGGAGCGATCAGTCGAAGTGGCATGTTGAAAAAGAGAGCACCGTGCATGTAATGGGGATTGCGCTGCCCATGACGGATCAGTCCGTGCTTCTCGTTCATTCGTTTGAAACGGATTTAGAATTTGAGGAACTGCTTAAAGAAGGATTTGCGGAGAGCAAAGAAATGATGAGGCAAACGTATTTGAATCGAAATTACTTAACGTGTATTTCATTTTTGAGCGACAATACGTAAAGAAGGACGGTCTCACTATCATTTGAGACCGCCCTTTTTCATTTTCCGGCCGCAATATTGCAGTTTGGGGCGGAATGTTGTGTGCCTGGGCCGATATAAATATTTTCCGCCCCAGGCGAAGTAGAAACCGCCCCAAAATTTTATTTTCCGCTCCTGCCAGCGGCAAGAGCCCTTTCTACTTCCGGCCTTTTTCCGCATTCAGCAGCCCACCCAGCAATATGACAACAGCCGTTAAGTAAAACCAAAGGACCAGCACGATAATCCCCGAGAGCTGGCCGTACAGACGCGTGTAGCTGAATGCTGACGCATATGTGCCAAACAGCCAGGAGACAATCTGCCAGCCAAGCGCCGCAAAAACAGCACCCGGCAGGACAAATTGAATCGTTTGCCGCTCATTTGGAATGATTTTATAAAAGGCGATAAAAAAGACAAACAAAAACAGTGAACCAATTCCCCATTGGGCGATCGTCCAAATATCCAGCCACTCGGACCAATGCTCAATCGCAACAGAATGGGCAGCAACCCACCGCAAAACCCTTTCTACTAGTGGGATTACGAGCGACAGCGGCACCATGACCATAAAAATGAGCGTCACACCAAAGTCGCGCAAAAGCCCTTTCCAAAAAGGCAGATTCCGCTCAATGCCGTTTGCATCATTTAATGACCGGCCCAGTGACTGTACCGCCATTGATGACAGCCAGAATGTCGACACTAAACTAAGCGAGAGCACCTGTCCTTTTCCCGCAGACAGTACAGCATTCACATTTTTTTCGATTAACGTGAACGATTCCCCTGGTGCATATGGGCGGACAAACTCCAGAATGGCTTCTTGATCGACTGGAAAAAAGCTGATTAATGAAAGCATGAAAATAATAAATGGAATAGCGGACAGCAGCAAGTAGTACGCTGTCTGCGCCGCCTGGTCGTAAAAACGCTCCCCAAAAAAACGGGTCAGCATTTGTTTGGCTGCACCCATCACTTCACCTCCCTCTTGTTATTTTCCCCGCTGTTGCAAATATATAAGCCTTTCACTGCACATTCGGCATACATACGAAGAAAGAACTCTTCATTTTATTTCATACTATGAAGAAGTATGTGCGTACAGCCATTCTAGTACATGAATCCATTAAACCAATGAAAAAAAGATGCCTCCCATCTCATGGAAGACATCTTTCTTTTTTAACACTTATGCCCAAATGTCACCTTTTGCACCTTGAGAAATAAAGCCGGCGTTGGCTTCGTCTGTGTCGATGTGCATTTCAAGCGCGTAGCTGTCGGATACACGAATGACAACGTTGCGGAATGCGATCGGGCGGTCGCCGCCTACTTCAACAGTAACGATTTGGCCGCTTTCAACGTTGTATTCTTTTGCGTCAGCTGTTGTCATGTGGACATGTGCCTGTGCGATGATTAGTCCTTCTTCAAGTTCAACCGTACCGGCAGGACCTGTGATTGTTACCGCTTCGGATCCTTTAATGTCACCTGATTCACGGAGCGGCGGACGGACGCCCAGCTTCATTGCGTCTGTCCAGCTTACTTCTACTTGAGTCGCCGGACGGCAAGGGCCAAGAACACGGACGCGGGCGATTTCACTTTTTTTGCCGGCAATTGTGACGGTTTCTTCCGCCGCAAACTGGCCCGGCTGTGACAAGTCAGCGCGTTTTGTAAGCTCGTGGCCTGCTCCAAATAAAATTTCTAAATGTTCCTGTGACAAGTGCACGTGGCGTGCGGAAACAGCAACAGGGATCGTTCCATGATTGGTTAATGACATCTATATCTTCCAGCCTTTCTGATCACAAAGATTTCATACGGCTTTATTTTACACCATTTCATTGTGAAAATACGAGCAATACACGTTTAATTATGATTTTTTTCCAACAAAACGAGATCAATGCCCGGCTCCGGCGAAAACATGTCCAATTCTTCAAACCCAAATTTTTTGTATAAATTGCGTGCGGGCTCATTTTTCGCCCCAGTTGTCACTTTTACATCCCGCCCCGCCGATTCTTCCTGCAAAAAGAACGTGATCAGCTTCGAAGCGATGCCTTCGTGGAAGTGGCCCGGATGGACAACAAGCCGGTGAATAAAAGCGGCGGCGCCTTCGTCTTTATAGGAAAGAAATCCGCACAGCTCGCCTTCTGTTAAAAACCCGATAAACGTTTCATCACTTTTCTTAATCATTTCAACTGTGTCGTTTAAATGTGGAATGCCGTCAAATCCAATTAATGACGCTTCCACTTTATAAGCAGGAATTTGCAGAGCCAAAATTTCTGCCGCTGTCGCTTCTTCTTCATGATGCAGCCGTTCAATCATCCCCCGTAACCCCTTTCAAACTTCTTTGTACAACGATTATACACACTTTTCCCGATAATTTCAGAATTTACTCTCTTTTTTAAACAGCGAAATATAGTTCGTAATAAACGGTAAAAGACTTCTAATTTTCCCGTCATCCCTATAGATTTTAATTTTTGAAAGGGCACCAGCGCTATAAAAAATCAGCAAAGTTTGGGGGTATTTATTTTTAATTAATTTTGTGAGCGGTACTATAACCGGGATTATTCATGAGTTTCACTATACATTTCTCGGGAAATATCGGTGTCTCAAACAAGTCTCTCATACACGAGAGACTTGTTTGAGACTGTCGAAAAAGTCGTCAGTCTTTTTTTGAAAGGGCCGATAGGTGAAGCAAAAAGGACTTCGCTTTCCGCGGGCAGTGCGTGAGCCTCCTCGTCGCTTCCGCTCCTGCGGGGTCTCACGTTCACTGCTCTTCCCGCAGGAGTCTGCGTCCGTTTTGCTTCACCCCGTTTTTTGGAAGAGCAGCAAACTTTCATGCCGTTTTTTGGCTGGCGTTTATTCGTGAAAAACGATTGGGCATCGTAACGGTCCCGTTTCGGCGCTGCCTCCAGCGGAGCATGCCCGCATGAACCGGCGCTGCTCTTATAAAAACAGCGGCGTCGGGCTCGCGACGAAGACTCCTGCGGGACTAGCAGGCCAGATGAGATCGGTGGAGACGCGCAGCGCCGGAAACGAGCTCAGCGCATGCCCGCGGAACGCGAAGTCGCGAGCCCGCCGCATTTCGGCTCCAATCAGAAAGCTATACACCGCCATCACCAAAGAACAAGGATGAAGAAGAAAAATAAAATGTGCTGACAAAAGGCTTTATTTGTCTACACTCTGAAACAAGTCTCTCATACACGAGAGACTTGTTTTTGTTTGATCCATTCTGAAATGCAGCGCGCAGCCCGCCGCAATTCTTTTTTTGTTGTCCATCCCATCGTTGATATTTGAATCATATTTTCTTCTACTAAATAGATGCTTCCGCAGCTGGATACTCAGTATTCCAGGCGCCTGTACGGAACTTTCAGCCACTAACGAAATTCCTGCTTCATGGAACACATCCAGTAAGGCCATCACTTTCTCTTCATGCAGTTTAATCTGTTCATCCGTTAACTCGGTTAATGCCGCATCCATTGCCTTTATAAGCGGATACGCCTGGGAGAAGGCAATCGGTGTGTACAGGGATAAGTCGAGGTCACGCGCTACCTGTTCATTTCGCTCTGCCGGGCGGCTCGTCCCAACGAAAGCAAGACCCGTCACTTCGCGCAGTGCCTTCCCGGATACAAAAGTGACATAGTCAGCCTCGTACTTATGGATCATCGTTCCAACCGCACTAATCGCATCAATAGCAAGTGTAAAACCGTACTTTTTTTCAGCGTGTACAGGGGAGCCAAATCGTACAGTACCCCTGTCGATGTTTCACAATGAACGAGCCAAACCCAATCAATCTGTTTAAAGTTAACCGACGTCCAATCAATACCTTCTCCTGGTTTTACAGTAAGGACGTCAAAATGCAGTTTTTCCCGTTTGGCATGATCCACCAAGCGCTTTCCAAAATGTCCCCCTTCAATAACGAGGCCTTTTCCACTGAGCTGACCGGCGACCGCATCAGACAACTCGACCGGTCCGGCAAGTAAAAGCTTCGGCCTAAGTATTTTTTCTACAGGTGATTGCTTAAACACCTCGCGGGTCAACTGCATCGGAATATAACGTGCGGCTTCTGTACCAATTGCCTCCGCAAACTGCAAGAACTCAAAACGGCTGTATAATTTTTGTTCTCTCGTCGTTCCGCTGATTAAAACGCCATGAAATCCTTGTTCATCCGACTCAAATAAAACAGCCCGCATCAGACCAGCGAATATCCTTGTATTCCGGTGCTCGGGCTTGACCGCAAGCAGCCGCACTTCAATCCAGTCTCCTGCTGGCAGTGACACTCCTTTTTGTTCAAGTGAAAAAGGACGATTGGCACGCATCGCGTTACGTGCACCCGTATTCCCTGATCCTTCTTTTGCTAAGTCACGATGGATTAGGAGACCGTATATTTTTCCGCCAAGTATACTGCCGACGAAATAGCTTAATAGAACAATGAGCATATCTCATCTCCTTTAACAAATTGGAATCTAATAACTAAATTTCCTCTTTTACCCATCATGCAATATTAGCACTTCACGATGATATTGACTTGATTTCATGCATGACCGCCTTGACAATTTTCATCCAGCTTTGACTAAATTTTTTTCTAAATCAGAAGAAAAATACTCTCAAATCAAAAAAATCTGAAAATATGTTTTATTTTATGCTATTCTACTATAATGGAGGTGAAATGAAATTGAATTCATTAATTAAGGTCAGTCAATTTGCCGGTAAAACATTCGCCATCTGGGTGCTTGTTTTTGCGGCATTCGCGTTTTTTCTTCCCGCACAGTTCACGTGGATTGCGCCCTATATTTCTATTTTACTCGGCGTGATTATGTTCGGGATGGGAATGACCATTTCAGCGGAAGATTTTAAAGAAGTCGGCCGTCATCCGCTGAAAGTATTAATCGGGGTTATGGCACAGTTTATCGTCATGCCTGCTCTTGCATTCGCTCTGGCAAAAGGGCTTCGTCTAGAACCCGAAATTGCGATAGGTGTGATTTTGGTCGGCTGCTGCCCGGGCGGTACGGCATCGAATGTTATGACCTTTCTTGCCAAAGGGAATACGGCCCTGTCTGTTGCGATTACGTCTGTTTCAACATTGCTCGCACCGATTTTAACGCCGGCGCTTATCTACTTACTTGCGAGCGAATGGCTGGAAGTATCGGCTTCTGCTATGTTCATGTCAGTTGTCAAAATCGTTCTTTTGCCAATTATCCTCGGTTTAATTGTGCAAATGTTCTTTAAAGAACAAGTCAAAAAGAGTGTCGATGTACTGCCGCTTATTTCAGTTATCGCAATTGTACTGATCGTAGCAGCCGTTGTATCCGGCAGCAAAGACAAAATTGTTGAATCAGGCTTGCTTATTTTCGGTGTCGTCATCTTACATAATGGTCTTGGCTATTTGTTAGGGTACTTAGCAGGAAAACTATTCAAACTGCCTTATGAAGATAAAAAAGCACTAGCTATCGAAGTCGGCATGCAAAACTCTGGACTTGGTGCAGCACTTGCAGCAGCACACTTCAGTCCGCTTGCTGCTGTGCCAAGCGCGATTTTCAGCTTCTGGCACAACATTTCCGGCCCGCTTTTGGCAACCTACTGGGCGCGAAAAGCAGACCGAAAAGGATAATATGCCAAAAAGGGAGTTCTCATTTTTGAGAACTCCCTTTCAGCTTGTAGACAAAGTCAACAGCCTCTTTTCAATAAAAACGTCTATTCTCGAAAAAAGGTATAATCTTTCAGAGAACCAATCCTGCTTTTTTACCCGGAGCCGAAAGGTGAAGCCGGCCGGACTTCGCTTTCCACGGGCAGTGCGGAAGCTTCCTCGGCTGGCGCCTGCGGGATCTCCCGACTCACTGTACTTCCCGTAGGAGTCTCCGTCCGGCAGGCTTCACCACGTGGTTTTTGAACAGCAGTGAGTGGGCAGGCTATTCTGTTTTTTACGTTTAAGATGAGCAAAAAGATGGAATATGCTTCTACACGATCGAGACTCGCTTTTTTGCACTCACTTGTCAAAAAACGCATTAGCGGCGGGCGGGGAGTGAAGACTTCTGTGGGACTAGCGGGCAGCTGAGATCGCCGGAGCCGCAGAGCGGTGGAGACGAGCTCTGCGCCTGCCCCAGGAAAAGCGAAACTCCGCGAAAGCCGTCTTTTCGGCTCCGTTCAAGCAACACGTACACCTGTCTCTCGCAAAAAAGAATCTGTCTACAGCCTGAAAGGGATTTCTCATTTCCGATAACCCCCATTTATTTACCTATTTCTGCTTATAAAGAATTAAAAATCCTTTTTTCTGAATGAGCGCTGCATCGGATTCCAGACCATCACCTGTCCAGAGATCTGTCATCCCTTTGAAATGATCCGGTAAATTCACTTCAACAGGCTGTTCTGTCGGATTTATGATAAACAGCAGCGTTTCCATTTCGTTTTTTCTTGTATAACTCACAGTAGCAGGATGCAGATCAATAAACGCAAAATCACCTTCATTGCAAAAGGCTGGGATTTTTTTACGCAGCTCAATCAATTTTTGCACAAAATGAAATAAATCGCGATCTTGTTCGCTTTCCTCCCAGATCATACATTTTCGGCAATCCGGGTCTGACTCACCTGTCATCCCAATTTCATCACCATAATAAATACAAGGAGTGCCAATAAAAGAAAGATGGAACAAAAAGGTTAGTTTCAAACTTTCTTTGTCTTCATTGGCGACTGTTAATATTCTCGGCGTATCATGACTGCCAAGCAAGTTAAACGCCGCTTCGTTTACAGACAACGGATACGAATGAAGCAGATGGATCACTTCATTTTTAAATTGATTGGCCGTTGCTTTTCCTTTCGCAAAAAAGTCCACGACGGTATCGGCTAACCGGTAGTTCATTACCGCATCAAACTGATCTCCCTGAAGCCATGCCATCGAATCATGCCAGACTTCACCCAAAATGTAGACATCCGGCTTTACTGATTTCACCGCGCGGCGGAACTCGCGCCAGAAATCGTGGCTTACTTCATTTGCCACATCGAGGCGCCACGCATCAATGTCGAATTCTTTTATCCAGTACACAGCCGTTTGGAGCAGATAGTTTCTTACTTCGGGGTTTTCTGTATTAAGCTTTGGCATCGCTTTTTCAAAACCGAATGCATCATAATGAATAGTATCCCCTTCTTGAAGCGGAAAACGGTGAATATGAAACCAATCTTTATATTTCGATTTTTCCCCATTTTTCAATACATCCTGAAAAGGGGTAAAACAATAGCCGCTATGATTAAAGACGGCATCAAGCATCACTTTTATTTTTCTTCTGTGGCATTCCCGGATAAGATTTTTTAATAATTCCTTATTGCCAAACTGCGGATCAACCGCTAAATAATTGGTTGTATCGTATTTATGATTCGTTTCCGCCTGGAAAACAGGTGTAAAATAAATACCGTTTATACCTAATTCCTGAAGATGATCGAGCCGGTTTAAAATCCCCTGGAAGTCACCGCCAAAAAAGCTGGTTCTATCCGGAGAAGTCCCCCATTTTTTTGTATCTTTTCGGTTTAAATGCGGATCTCCATCGGCAAATCGCTCCGGAAAAATTTGATACCACAACGTTTCTTTCACCCATTCAGGCGGCTTAAATGTATCGATCGCATGCAAAAACGGAAAAGCGAAGAAAAAGCCGCTATCCTTTGGAACATCCTTATAAAAGCCTCTTTCCGTATAAATGATTGACTCTGTTTGGTCTTTGCATGTAAACCCGTATCGAAGGCGGCGAAAGTCAGGCTCCACAGCCGCAAACCAGTAATCAAATAATTCATCTGAGCCGGAAAGTTTCATTTCTTTTGTTGTATATTGCCATGCGCCATCTTTCCATATATAAGGATCTCCATACACTAATTCCACTTGATCCAGGTCTTTCTTTTTGGATTTCAGCAAAATGTGGATCGTTTTTTCATCGTAAGCGTAAGCGAAGTTATTTTTCGGCCGGTGATAGATCGCTTCTTTTAGCATAGTATCTCTCCGTATTTTTAAGTCATTACTGTTTAGAATGACCGGAGAGGCGAATAATTTTCATGGTAGTTATTTCCTGATAAAATGACAGCGAACAAAGGACCTGATAACAGCTTTTCGCTCATAGTTTCTCCACCTATAAAAAACGCTTTAACATCAGTACTGGCAGGGGTCCAGTCTGTGCAAAGCGCTTTTTATGTTTAGGCATTCACTTAGTAAGAAGATCTTACCATATTTTCAGGGAAGAATCTTTTTCGTCGTCAGATTATCTCACAAAGAATTTCATTTATTTCACAATTAAAACCGGGCACTGCACACGTTTTGCCACTTTATGACTGACGCTGCCGAGCACCATTTCCTGCAGGTCATTTAAGCCGCGGCTGCCGAGCACGACGTACGAAACAGCGTTTTCATTTGCATACTCGACAATTGCCGGCCCCGGGACACCATGAAGCAGCTTTATTGAGTAAGCGACTTCTGCTTCCTGCAGCTTTTGTTCCGTGCTTTGGAGCTGCTTTTTTCGCTTTTGTTCACGGTCAAGCGAGCCGGCGCTGTGCAGCACGTCTTTTTTCGATTGATCAAAGTTAACGACGTACGCGACAACGATTTCTTTTTTTAGCCCTTTTGCCAGCTTAATCGCTTCTTCAGTCGCGCGCAATGCATGATCAGACCCGTCAGATGCAAGCAAAATGTTTCCCCTCATTCATATGTCCCCCTTTTGTTTGTTCAAAAAGCGCACTGTTTTTATACAATGCACCCTCAGGTATTTTAATGCCCGGACAGCTTGCCGCCCGATTTGTCATGAACGGCCATCCTTTTAATCATCGATGAGCTCGCTTCATTTAAGCCGCTTAAGGACACGTTAATGCCATTATCGCGGTATTTCAGCACAATTTTATCAATGGCCGCTACACCCGAATCATCCCAGACGTGCGCTTCTGAAAAATTGATGTTCACGTGCTGAATTCCTTCCGGCTGATAGTCAAATTCGTCCACAAAATCAGTGACGGACGCAAAAAAGACTTGTCCGGATGCCCGGTAATTTAGTGTATCGGCTTCGCGTGAAGAAATGACATCCACTTTCGAAATTTTTGCTGTAAAGAAGATCGCACTTAGTAAAATACCGGCAAATACGCCTTTTGATAAATCGTGCGTGATCACAACCGTTACGACGGTCACAACCATGACAATGCTGTCGGTAATCGGAATTTTTGTCACCGCTTTTAAAGACGACCAGTCAAATGTGCCGATCGACACCATAATCATGACCGCAACAAGTGCCGGCATCGGAATTTGCACGACCACTCCGCCAAGCACCATAATTAAAAAGAGCAGAAATGTCCCTGCCACGAAGGTAGATAAACGGCCGCGCCCGCCGGACTTCACATTGATAACAGATTGCCCAATCATTGCACAGCCGGCCATGCCGCCGAAAAAGCCTGTGACGATGTTCGCGATCCCCTGCCCACGTGCTTCACGGTTTTTATTGCTCATCGTATCGGTCATATCATCGACAATGGATGCCGTCAAGAGCGACTCAAGCAGACCGACGATTGACAGTGCCAAAGCAGTCGGGAAAATGATCGACAATGTCTCAAAGTTGAATGGTACATCCGGGATAAAAAATGATGGCAAAGACTGCGTAATTGTCCCAAGATCGCCAACCGTCCGCAGGTCAAAGCCGCCATACACTGCAATTACTGTCATGACAACAATCGCTACAAGTGGGGACGGAATTGATTTAACGAAGCGCGGGAAAATGTAAATGATCGCAAGCGTCGCCGCGACAAATACGTATGTCATCGTTGAAATGCCGACAAAATGAGGCACCTGCGCCATAAAAATGAGGATGGCCAAGGCATTCACAAACCCGACCATAACGGAGCGCGGAATAAACTTCATAAAGCGGGCCACTTTCAGCCAGCCAAACGCCACCTGCAGGACACCGGTCAAAATCGTCGCCGCAAATAAATATTGCAGCCCGTGATCCTTTACAAATGTCACCATCAGAAGCGCCATTGCCCCGGTTGCTGCAGAAATCATCGCTGGACGTCCGCCCATAAACGCAATGACAACGGCCATTGAAAACGACGCGTACAATCCGACCATCGGGTCCACGCCCGCAATAATCGAAAAGGCAATCGCCTCCGGAATCAGTGCAAGCGCCACGACAATCCCCGACAAAATGTCACCACGGACATTGCCGAACCATTCTTTTTTCAGTTGTGTAAACATAAATAAACTCGTCACCTCTATTTTCGTTTTTGTTGACCTCCAACCCTCATGGAAGTCACTTCCCGTTTTGAAGTTCTTTTATCATATCATAGATGGATTTTGCTGAAAATATGGGGAAATAGAGAGGGAAGAAAGTGGACCAGAATAAATACCAGCAGGGCCGAAAAAAAGAAAAAAGGAGCTATCTCAAAATGAGTTAGCTCCATTATTGCATTTACAGCAAGACGGCCGGATTCCCTTCCCTGATGGTCGAATTCCGATTTATTCGACCGCTGCAGTCTAGAATCCGACCATCAACCGCATTTATTCGACCGTCAGCCTCTACTTTTATGACAATCCTTTTGTAAGTTAAATCCCGTTCTCCCGGATCAATTCATATTGTTTCACGATTTCCGCAAACAATGGATTTGCTTCATCGAGCTGTGTGAACTTTTTAATCGCTGACTCTACACCATTTCGACCGATTTCTCCCTGCACTTCAACCGCTTCTGAATCTTGTGCGTAATCATATAAAAGGGCCGCCGCAATGCTTTTTGCCAAATAAACTGGTGTCTCGCCAATTAATTGTTCATACTGCTTTGCCGGACTGACGAGACGGTCTTTGCCGCCAAGCTTGCGGATTGGCGCGCGGCCGACACGTGTAATGTCATCCGTAATGTGCGGGTTCGCAAACCGGCCAATAATTTTCACAATATATTGATCGTGTTCGGCCGCATCAAATCCGTATTTTTCAACTAAAAAGTGGCCCGTTTCTTTTAAAGTGGCTTCAAGCGCTTGTTTAATTTTATCGTTTTGAAGTGCTTCATCGATCGTTTTCGCATCTGCCTGCCATCCGAAATAAGCCGCAACCGCGTGACCTGTATTAACGGTAAACAGTTTTCGTTCAATATACGGCTTTAAGTCAGGCACCCATGTAATGCCTTCGACAGCAGGCTTTTCGCCAACAATTTTCGTTTCTTCCACTGCCCATTCATAAAATGGCTCTACAACGACCATCAATTTATCTTCATTCGACTGATTCGGCACGATCCGGTCGACCGCTGCGTCCGGAAATCCAGTACGGGACAAAATCATTTCCTGCTCGTCTGCCGGAATTTTCTCCATTACTTTTTCCTTTAACAGCGTGCTGCCGCCGACCATGTTTTCGCAGGCGATGACGTTGACTGATGTTGTCCGTTTGCGCAGTCCTTCTGCGACAAGACCGGCAATGTGCGGCAAAATGTTCGGCCCGACCGCTGCCGTCACCAAGTCTGCCTGTGCGATTGCTTCAATGACTTGATCAGCATTTGATGCACTGTTGATTGCACGGACATTTTTCACAACGAGCTCCTCGTGGGATTCATCCGCAAGTACAACCCGGTACTCGCCTTTTTCATTAAGTAAGTCGACGATTTCGCTGTTCACATCAACAAAACACGTTTCATACCCAGACTGATACAAAAGGCTTCCGATAAAGCCACGGCCAATGTTTCCTGCGCCAAAATGGACAGCTAACATATTAGTTCACCTCGTCAAACATCGCTAAAATTTCTTCTTTGGAAGAAGCATTTACGATTTGCAGCACATTATCTTCTTCTGAGCAGACAATGGCGATTTGCGATAAGATTTCTAAATGCTCGTCGCCTTTGCCGGCAATGCCGATTAAGAGCTTTACTTCATTTCCATCAAAGCTGACACCGTTTGGCACTTGAATAATCGCAATACCTGATTCTTTCACTGCACTTTTTGCGTCTTCTGTGCCGTGTGGAATTGCCACGAAATTCCCCATATACGTTGTCGTCAATTGTTCACGCTCAAGCATTTTTTCGATATAAGCGGGTTCCACATATCCACGTTCCACAAGCACCTGTCCCGTTGCGCGAATCGCTTCTTCTTTTGATCCAAGTTGTTGATTTAATACGATGTTTTCAGCAGATAAAATAGCCATGTTAAACACTCCTTAATTCTGTTATTTTTTCATATAAAAACGTCTCTAATTTTGTCGCCGTCCACTCTTTTATTTCCTCTTCCCGTCCCGACTGAAACAAGGCGATGCTGTCATCACTTTCAATTATGAGTGAACTGATCATACTCAGCAACTCAAGCCCTTCCACATGATAAGGATCCGGTGAAAGCATCATAATTATCGTGTCCGATTCCATCTTCTGTTGATCCATTCCTTCGAGGATGACCGGTTTTGCCAGTCTGTGCATCGTAAACGAAGGGGTTAAAACATCCGGGTGGCGCGCATGGAAAAAAGCAAGTTTTGTCCCGGGAATCCCGATGCCGCCCAGCTTTTCCCGTTGAAGCAGCGCCTGCACGATTGTCTCTTCCGATTGAATGGACGAAAGCACGGTACAGGCTTCCTTCAGCACTTCTTCTGCTGCATTCTTCTCAGAACGGGTAACGGAAAGCTGTCTTAAAATGTTTTGCAGCGCATCCGAATAACGCTGAATGCTGCCCACTGTTTTTTCGATTTGGTCAAATGAACGAACCGGCTGTTTGAAAGCAGTTCGCTCCGTCTGAACCGGTATCGCATTGTGCCTTCTTATATAAGCGTGTACTTTCGTTAAATCTTCTTTCGTCAGCACCGGACTGACCACAATATGATCGTGATCAAAATCTGGCAGCGGAATCGTTGAGATAACAAGATCATCGTCTAATTCCAGGTTGCTTAATTCAAACAGGGAAATGTTTTTTACGCTTGTTAATTCCGGCACTTCCTGCTGCAGCCGTGCAGCTAGCATTTTTGATGTACCGATGCCAGTTGAGCAAATCGTGTACGCCTTTAATGGTCCGGCGGGCTTGGCGCCAGGCAAGGCTGAACCAAAATGCATGACGAGATAGCCAATTTCTTCATCCGGCACATCAGTGGATGGAAAAACATGATGGACCGCTTGTTTAACAATTGCAAATAAGTCACTGTAATCGGATTGGATCCGTTCAAGCAGCGGGTTGGTAATACCCATTTTTTGCTTAATACGGTACATAGCTGGCTTTAAATGGACGACGAGTCCTTGAAAAAGAGACTGGTCGTCCAGCAGCCCAACCCCAAGCTTTTCTTCAACGAACTGGATTAATCCTTTTGCTTTTAGAGCGACCTGGAAGCTTGATTCTTCTAAGACATACTCTTTGTCCTGACGCAGCTTCGCCCCTTGCAGATGCATCGTAATATAGCCGACTTCCGCTTCCGGAATATCCATTTGAAAAACGGCTTTTAATTTCTCCGTCATTTCCCGGGCAATATCAAATTCCGGCGCGGCCTGCAGCTGGTTCAAGTAGGCCCGATCCATTTGAATGTTGCCGCCCCGCTCTATCCGTTCAATCGCAAGCGCCAAATGGACAACAAGTCCAATGTAGGCGCTGTCCGCCACTGGATACGGAAGACCGGCGTTAATTTCTTTGACCACTTTTTCAACAATTAATAATTTCTTTTTCTCCACTAATCCAAGCAAGCGCTCGGAAATAGAATCTGATGAATCCTGTGTTTTTTTTTGAATACTTTCTTTTACCAGGGATAAAAATTCCACTTCATTCACGTTTTCCGCAATGATGCTACTCATGGCGCGCCGCTTCGCTGTTTCGCTTCCTTCAAGCTCTACGCCATACCCACGCCGGCGGACAATCGTTAATCCAAACTGCTTAAGTGTTTTTTCAAGCTTCGTCAAATCATTACTGACTGTGGCGATTGTTACGCGCAAGTCGTTAGCAAGGGATACGAGCTTCACCGGCTCAATCGATTCCAGCAGCGCGCACAGCAGCATCGTCTGGCGTTCATCCGGCGTATACTCACTGTAAGAAAGGTGAGAAATCGCCATTTTCAGCTCATCTCTTTTCTCTTTTGCGCCAACGAGCTGTACGCCTACTCCCGCTTTTTTCACAAGCTTTAAATCGTACGCTTCGATCATCTGCTCAATGCTTTTTAAGTCACGATGGACGGTCCGCACACTGACATCGATGTCACCTGCTAGATCTTTAACCGTCATTTCTTCTTCCCGGTCAATAAGCAAATCCAAAATCAGCCGTTCACGAGCAGATACATACATGCCGTGCACCCCCTTGTGACATCTTTTTACTAGTATTTCTTTCTTCTCTTATCATAAACCCATTAAATCGTGGATTCAACAAATCGAAAATGGAAGTTCGTCACGAAACTTGTTGCCAGCATTTAAAAACATTTCTTTGTGAGATAATCTAACGGAAGAATGGTTTATGAACCATATTCTTTATATACTAAGGATGTCATCTTTACAGAGGTCATACTCCTCAGCATACAAAAAAGCAGCCCGATGCGGCTGCTTTTTTGTTATTTCTTCAATTGTTCCATCAATTCATCGTATTTCGGACTATTTAAGAAGTTTTCAACGGAAATGTGATACGCATTTGGCAATTTTGCTTTGGCGCGGTCTGTTAAGTCTTTGTGAGTAATAACTACATCTGCGTCCGCCGGCAAGTTGCTGATCGACGTATTCGAAATGTTTACATCAAGCGCTGCTTTTTTCGCTTTATTTTTCAAAATAGAGGCGCCCATCGCACTTGACCCCATCCCCGCATCGCAGGCGAAAATAATTTTTTCTACATTAGACGGCAGACCTTCTGCTGGAGTCGCTGTCGATACGGCTGGTGCTTCTTCTGTTTTCACAAGAGAAGCTGCATGGCTTTCTTTTCCTTTTAAAGCAGATGTTTTCGCAGCTGCTTCGGCTAAGCCATCTTCTTCTGTTGCTTTAGACGTTTTTAATACAAGCGCTGAAATGAGGAATGATACAGCTGCTGCCGCAATAACCCCTGCCAATACGCCAAGATGGTTTCCTGGAGGCGCCATGATCATCAAGGCAAAAATACTGCCCGGTGATGGGGCTGCTGACAAACCAACACCAAATAAAAGGAATGTTGCAACGCCTGTTGCACCGCCCGCAATCGCTGCGAGTAAAAGAACCGGCTTCATCAAGATGTACGGGAAGTAAATTTCGTGAATCCCGCCAAGGAAATGGATAATCACGGCACCCGGTGCGGATTGTTTCGCCATTCCTTTTCCGAATAACATGTACGCAAGCAAGATTCCAAGACCAGGACCAGGATTTGACTCAAGAAGGAATAAAACCGATTTCCCTGCTGATGCAGCTTCTTCAATCCCAATCGGGCTTAAAATCCCATGGTTAATTGCGTTGTTCAAGAATAACACTTTCGCCGGTTCAATGAAAATACTCGCCAGCGGAAGCAGGTTTGCATCCACAATCGCCTGCACGCCTGCTGCTAATGTTTTATTTAATGCCACGACAACCGGGCCGATCGCTTTATACGCGATAAGTGTTAAAATACCGCCGATAATACCGGCTGAGAAGTTGTTGACAAGCATTTCGAAACCGGATTTAATTTTGCCATCCACAAGCTGGTCAAACTTTTTAATCGCATAGCCCCCGAGAGGACCCATAATCATCGCGCCGAGGAACATCGGAATGTCTGCCCCGACGATGACCCCCATTGTAGCTGTTGCCCCAACGACACCCCCGCGGATATCATATACAATGCGGCCGCCGGTAAAACCGATCAAAATTGGCAATAAGAACGTAATCATCGGGCCGACAAGCGCCGCTAAGTCTTCATTCGGAATCCATCCAGTTGGAATAAATAATGCGGTAATAAGTCCCCATGCAATGAATGCACCGATATTTGGCATGATCATGCCGCTTAAATGACTGCCGAACCGCTGAATTTTCACACGAAAATCTGCTTTAGGCTCTGTCTGTTGATTCATCTGAAAAACCCCTTTCCTTTTTGTTTTCTATTTCATGTGACTGATTGTCTCTGTCTATAGTCTTATAATAAAGCGGTTTCAGCAGACAAACAACGAAAGGAAAACACTATTTTGGCAAGGGGAATGTTGACATTGTTGAAAAAACGAATGACACCGATAAAAAAAACTGTCAGAATTATATGTCCGGCAGTTTTTGTCTAATATAGGAGATGTTCGCTGCAATACCCTAATCGCTTCTCAATCTATTTTCTGTAAGCTGGTATTTCACTCTTATTTTTTGATTTTTTCCATATACAAAAAAACGGTTTCCTCGATAGGCGACTTTTCATGTTTGTACCCCTTGTATCCAAGTTTCTCATAAAAAGAAATATTTCTTGTACTTTTGCCGCCTGTAAATAATTCAAAACGGACGTTTGGAAACTGTTGTTCAATTTCGTTCATTAATTGCTTCCCAACCCCTTTATTTTGACAGTCTGGATGGACCATCAATTTTCCTATATAGCATGTTCCATCTTTTTCGATAGCTTTGACGGATCCAACGATTTTCCCATTCTGTACATACTTTAAAAATACATGATGCTTAAACGCTGTTTCTACCTCGTCAAGTGTTTCCTTTAAAGGTTGAATGTCGTCATCTTCATAGATTTCAGCTTCGCTTACATACGCAAGTTTCTGCAGCGCGAGAATTTCAGCAGCATCGGTAACGTCTGCTCGACTAATGGTCCCCATGTCCTTATTTCCTCCAACTCTTTTAATTCATCAGTTCACACTTTGAAAACCAGTCAACCGATTGTTAATAATTTGCAGGGCAAAATAAATTCGTATTGCCAGCTGATATTTAAAACGGCCTGTCCCAGTCTTCAAATCCGCTTTACAGAATGATTCAATTTTTTCAAGCCTGTAACGAAGTCCCGCAATAGAGAGATGAAGATCATCTGCAGTTTGCTGAAGATTCCCGTTATAATCCAAATAGGATTTCAAGGTAATAACTAAGTTTCCTTGATTTGCATTATCATATTCAACCAATTTGCCGATTGTCTCATTACAAAAATCAATTAACTCTTCCTGATCAATCCCTTTTAAAAACATGATAACGGGTTCTAATTCTTCATAATAAGAGGCTCTGCTGTCAGCAGGATAAGCAAGCTGAATAAAATCACATATCCGGCAGGCATCCTGATAACTCTTGGCTAAGTCTTTCAGATTGTCAGCGGTACGGCCGACACCTATATAAATTTTAATATGCTTAAATTCTTCTTGAATGGTATTTTGCAGTTGCAACGTGAATTTTTCCATGTCCGTGTTACTTTCTTCAGATAAAATGAGAATGATGTATTGATCTTTTAAAAATACATCAATAGCAGGAAAAACAACACTTAAATAGTGAAGAATAACTTCTTTTTTCGAATCTGTATTTACTTTCAATGTCAAGATGCGGTTTTGCGCATGGGGATTAAAATCAAAGACATGCATATGCCTATGGAGTGTAGGTTCATCTATTTTATTATTCAACAGTTCCTCAAAAAAGTCTTCTTTTTTCTTCCAAATTGACTTTGTGAGCTTTTGCTGGTGAAACAGTTGAACGGTACAGACAGTTACTGACCGTTTGATAATCATTTTTTCCTTTTTATCTAATGCTCTGTCACTGATTACCACCATTCTTCCAATTTTTTCATTATGAACGATGATAGGGAATGCTTCAATATGTTTTTGTTTTACGTCTGGAGGCGTCTCATTTCTTTTCCAGCTATCGTAAGCTGCCTTGTCTTCAGGGAATAAAAAAGAACCTTCCATTTTTTCATGAAAATAATCGATGATAATACTTTTTTGAAGGATTTCCGAGATTAAACCGACCGTCTCTGAAATTCCTTTGTCTTCCAGCAGCAGGTCTGTTAGTCGACTTTGGACCTGGTCAGATTCGATAATATTTTCGTTTAACTCCTTTACTTCTCTATAAGCCCGGTCCAACTCAGACAATAATGTTTCAGACTTATAATAGCGTAAATCCTGCTGATGCCGCTCATCATTCGGGTCAAATGTTTTAGCGACAAACCGGCAATGCGCGTCCCCTTTTCCTTTGCATACTTCTTCATATACCAGTACCTCTTTACCGAACGTTCTTGTCAGGTACCCGCTGGCATAGCCGATCAGAATCCAGCACACCGGGTCACTGCTGTATCCATAATGATTAACATGCTCGATTGCCTCAAATGATTCATTCCAGAACCCGGTAAAATGAAGGTCTTGTTCTGTAAACTCAATGACGTCTGGTTCTACTGTCGCGATACCTTCTAATGTATGAAGAGAAGGACCCGCCAGCAAAAGTTCCTGCTTCGAGTCCCAATCGTACATCTTTTCCAGCGTTTCCCCATCTTTAGAGCCACATGCCCACCCGTATCTCATTAAAAACCCTTTTGCTCTTTCCATGCTAAGGGTGTTCACTAAATCTCTGCGGAGGATACCTAAAGCTTCTACAGACATAAGGGCCATTCTTCTGTCACTAAACTTGATGGTGCCAGTTCGGGGATTTATATCTATTACATTATCAAAAAGCAAATGATGAGCTTTCATTCTAACCCTCCGCTCGGATTATTTATACGTTTATTTTTTGTGAAACTGTTGAAAATTTTCCACAGTAGTAAGCAAGCGGACGTCCTTCGTTATATTGAAAATTTTTCACTTTACCTACGTAAAGCACATGATCGCCGCCGTCATACTCTGCCCAAGGTTCACATTCAACGTATGCAAGAGAGTCCTCGAACCGGTTGCACAGTTCCCCTTTTTCCCATTGGAATGGCGGTTCCTCAAGCGGACGTCCCGCAAAATGCATCGCTGTATCTTGCTGGTCTTCTTTTAATATATTTACGGTAAAACTGTTATTTTTCAAAAATTGAAGCGCTTTTGTTTTTCGGTCTACTGAAACGAGTACAAGCGGTGGATCCAAAGATACTGACGTAAAAGAATTAGCAGTTAAACCGTGTGTCCCTCCATCTTCAGTATCGCATGTTACGACCGTAACCCCTGTAGCAAAATGGCCCATACAGTTTCTTAACTCTCTTCCATCCATTAAAATCTCCCCTTCAACCCTTTTTGTTAACGCTTTCATTATAATTTCATGTTAACAAGATTCATTTTATAAAGGAACCACAAAAAAGAAGGGTATATCGCTATTTTACTATGCAATATGTACATTTGTATATGGTAATAAAAGAAACAAAGAACAAGCGTTAGCATTGCGTCCTGAATGTCAGGTAGTCGTGATGAGTAAACTCCATTGCAGCAACAAATCGTTATTTTCCTTTTATCCATGTATTTATGGTAAAAATCAAAATAAAGACTGCCCGTTTGTTCATAACCGCTAGTGCACTACTTCTTTCATAAAAGCACTCATCTCATCGCTGACAGCATTTAATTTTTCAATAATTACACTAAAATCCTGCAACGAATTTGCCTGTTCATGAGAAGCCCCATTAATTCGGGTCATATTCTCCATTAAATTATTAATATTACCTGTGATATTCCTTAATACTTGTTCAATGGATTCTGTTGCATTCGATGTTTCATTAGAAAGTTTTCTAATTTCTTGAGCCACTACATTAAAGCCAGCCCCATATTGGCCGGATCTAGCTGCTTCTATCACAAAAGTTTAATGCTCTTCCTCAAATTACTCTATTGCAAGTGTAACAGCAGCTGAGCTAATAGAAAATGACCCCGAACAAATATCGAGGTCACTAATTCCACCTTCATAGTAATGATTCCAATAATTGGTATTACGTGTGTTGCAACGTTCATCTGCCCTATTTTATATATTTTCATTAAAGCCTTGTGTTTTCAATGATAGTGGTAATTCCTAATCCCCCTGCAATACATAATGTTATTAACCCGTACCGTTTCCCTGTTCGTTCTAACTCATGTAGTACTTTTGTTGCGAGAATAGCACCGGTTGCACCAATTGGATGCCCCATCGCAATGGCACCGCCGTTAGGGTTCACTTTATTGATATCCAGCTTTAATTCTTTTATCACGGCAAGCGCCTGGGCTGCAAAGGCTTCATTTAATTCAATAACATCGATATCTTCTATTTTTAAACCTGCCGTTTGAAGCGCTTTTAACGTTGAATTAACGGGTCCAATTCCCATAATAGAGGGTGATACGCCCGCCGCTGCTTGGGCAATCACTCTCGCTTTCGGCTTTTTTCCCAGCCTTTTCGCTTCTTCTTCCGACATAAGGACAACCGCCGCCGCTCCATCGTTTCTTCCGCTGCTGTTTCCTGCCGTAACGGACCCATTTTCTTTAAAGACAGGCTTTAATTGGGCAAGTTTTTCAAGGCTCGTTTCTCGTGGATGCTCGTCTATTTTAAATTCTGTAACGCCTTTTCGCGTTTTCAGCTCATATGGAATGATTTCCCGGGAAAAGATCCCATCTGATATGGCTCGTTTCGCATTTTCTTGACTTCTAAAAGCAAATTCATCTTGTTCCAGTCTGGAAATTCCGTATTTGTCCGCCAGGTTTTCTGCTGTCATGCCCATCGTAAGCATTCCATAGTCTTCGATTGGCTGTGATCCCGGCTGGCTTTCCGTATTTGGATCCAGCAGCAGTCCATTTCCTGATTTAAAACCAAAGCGTGCATTTCGAAGATAATAAGGGGCCGTGCTCATCGACTCAGCTCCACCAGCCACAATGATCTTTCCATAGCCGCATTGGATTTGCTGAGCCGCAGAGTTGATGGATTGTATGCCTGAACCGCATTGCCGATGAACCGTATAACCCGGCACTTTTTCCGGAAATCCAGCACGAAGAAGGGCTACTCTGGCTAAATTGGATGCATCGGAGCTTTGTTTCGCTTGTCCCATGATCACTTCATCAACCGAATCTTTTGAAATACCCGCCCGCTTGGCCACCTCATCAAGAGCTGTGGCAGCAAGAAAGTCCGCAGGGACATTTTCTAGCGCGCCACCCAGCTTTCCAATCGCCGTTCGAACAGAATCAATAATCACAACATTCGTCAAATTGAACCCTCTCCATTCCGTTTAGATATCTCTTGAGTAATGCTTTACTTTTTCTCTGTCCATTTCCATACCAAACCCTGGGCCGGATGGAATTTTCATTTCAAAATTTTCATATTCAATTTGGTTCACTGTAATGTTGTCTTTGAAAAGAAGCGGACCAAATAATTCAGTTCCGAATGTCAGCTCCGGGATGGTTGAATACAGCTGAGCACAAATTGCTGTGCCTAATGAGGATTCGATCATGGTTCCGCCATACATTGGAATGCCGGAAGCTTCTGCTATCGCAGCTACTTTTTTCGTTGCCGTCAGCCCCCCCGCTTTCGGCACTTTTAGCGCAAAGACATTACCTGCTCTCAGTTTTGAAATTTGATAGGCTTCCTGTATGGTTCCAAGAGACTCATCTGCCATAATGGGTACTTTAAACCGGGATGTCAGCCTGGACATTCCTTCATTATCCCAACGGACGAGCGGCTGCTCGATCAGATCAACGCCGCCATTTTGAAGCGCTTCAATGCAATAAAGAGAGGTGACCTCATCCCATGCCTGGTTCACGTCAACACGGACACTGCCCGCATCGCCAACTGCTTCTTTTATTTTAATGACATGGTCAACATTTGTTTTCGGGTCCCCTTTCCCAATTTTTAACTTAAAAATATTATGCCGTTTTGTGGCCAGACAATTTTGCGCTTCCTCTATATCTTTTGCCGTATCTCCGCTTGCCAGTGTCCAGGCAACGGGCAAAGATTCGTGACATTGCCCTCCAAATAACTCATAAGCTGGAATGTTCAACGTTTTTGCTACTAAATCGACCATTGCCGACTCCACCAATGCTTTTGCGAAATAATTCCCCTTCACATGCTGGCTGATTTTATAGGAAAGTGCATCGAAGTTTACTGGATTTTCACCGATAATGAGCGGCTTTACATAGTTCTCAATATTCAATTTGATGGCTTCAGGACTTTCTTCAGAGTAGGAAGCGCCGCCAATCGTCGCGACCTCCCCCCACCCTTCAATTCCATCCTCATTTTTTATACAAGCGATTACAATGGTTTGAGTCACAATTGTATGCATGGCTAAATGGTGGGGCCGGATTGTGGGTAAATCAACAATATATACATCTAATGAATGGATTTTCACGTCTACCATCCCCTACTCAATAAAGTCAGCTTCCGTTTTTTCTCTTACTTCTTCTATTGTTACATCGGGCATCAGCTCGATTAATCGCAGCTGATTGTCCGTGATTTCAAACACAGCCAGCTCCGTAATAATCATATCGACGCTTCTCGTTGACGTTATCGGAAATGTGCATTTTTTCAGCAGCTTGCTTTTTCCATCTTTTGATGTGTGTGTTGTCGTGACAATGACTTTTTTCGCTCCAACTAAAAGATCCATCGCACCGCCAACGCCCATAATATTTTTCCCGGGTACTGCCCAGTTGGCAATCTGCCCTGTCTGATCAACCTGCAGAACGCCTAGAATCGCCACGTCCACATGGCCGCCGCGTATCATGGCAAACGATTCGGCACTGTTAAAAAACGATGCACCAACTGTTTCTCCTACTGGCATTTTCCCTGCATTCACTAAGTTCGGATCGATTTGATCTTCCTCAACTTCTGCTACACCGAGCAATCCATTTTCAGTGTGAAAATAAACAGTAGGATCTTCGATAAATTTCGCAACGAGCGTAGGGATTCCAATGCCAAGATTAACCACACAGGGACCAGTCAGCTCTTGTGCAGCCCGTTTCGCAATTAATTCCTGGAGCTGGTTTTTGTCACTCATGATCGATCACACCTTCTTTCGTTAATCGTTTCCTGGCAAGAAAAATTCCATCCACAAATAAATGTGGGGTGACAATTTCCTCTGGAGAAAGTTCGCCCGGCTCCACAATCTCCTCCACTTCCACGATGACGATATCAGCTGCTGTGGCCATAAGAGGGTTGAAATTACGTGCTGTTTTATAATAAATAAGATTGCCCAGCGTATCGGCTTTCCACGCTTTGATCAATGCTACATCAGCCCTGATAGCCGGTTCAAATAAATAAGTTTGTCCATTGATTTCTCTTTCTTCCTTTCCTTTGGCAAGATCAGTTCCAACACCTGTTTTTGTATAATAACCGCCGATACCAGCCCCGCCTGCACGCATCGATTCTGAAAGCGTCCCTTGGGGAAGAAGCTCCAGCTCTATTTCGCCACGCTGATAAGCGTCACCCACTTCACGATTGCTTGTAAAATAAGAACCGATCGCTTTTTTTATTTTCTTTTGGCTCAGAAGGGCCCCAAGACCTTTTCCAGGCTCTCCTAAATTGTTGCTAATCACGGTCAACCCAGATACATCTTTTTTTGTTAAACCATCAATGAGTGTAAGAGGAGCACCAATTAAGCCAAATCCCCCAACCATTAATGTGTGGCCGTTTTTCACACTCGATAAAGCGGTATCCACATCATGATGGATCTTTGTCATTTTCCCACCCCCGATTTTTTACTTTTCGATCAATGAATCACTTGCTTCAAACCAAGCTGGAATTCCTGCTGTTAAAAGGCAGATCAAGCCTACCTCCGCTAGCTCTTCTTCCGTTGCTCCGTTTTCCCTGGCCTTCGCCATCCACTTCTCAGCCTCTCTCCCTTTTAACTCTGTTGTATAGATGCCAGCTATTAATAAACGCTTTAATTTTTTGGATACAGCGGAATCACTGACGATCTTTTCTTTTAATCCTTGCTTATCACCTGACTGAACCAGTGCCAGTACAGCTTGTACAAAAGAAGAATCTTCATCTCCCATTTTTTCAATGATGTGAAGAAGCAGCTGCTCTGTAGCAGGAGATTCTTCTTTTAAAATCGGAACATGCATTCCTTTTAAAGAGAGGGCGTAATCCAATGACTTCATTCCGGTTTGCAGCGCCTGTACCCCGGTATATAAATAAGAAACAAGCAAATATTCCACAAGTTCCGGCACAGTGGCCCCGCCTTCAATCGCCCCTTTTGTGTGATAGACCATACTTCGCTCATACAAGCGTGCGGCATTTATGCCAACTAACAAAATATCTTTCTCTTTTCTTGATAAACACCCATCTGCCATAATGCCTCCACGCAGATTCGTATAATGCTCCAGGGACTCCGGGCTGTAATCATGCATTTTTTGAACCCACCCTGGTACGACATCATACACTTCTTGAAAATAAGCCAATCCTTTACTCATGGTGTCCGCCCCCTCTTTAAATAGTATCCAAAAATGTTTTGATTGCCTGGTTAATGTCTTCTCTCTCTTCAAATACCATCGTGTAATGATTAGAGTCCGAAATCATTGTCTGGAGATGACGTGTATGTATTTTGGTGGCATCGTAGGCTTCCTCAAAAAACAAAGGGGGAAATGCTCCGATTTTTCCTTTTGCATAAACGAGCAAGGTGGGGCATTCCACTTTTGAACAAATTTCCTCAGGGTTAAATGAATAGAAACTTTCAAAATCCTCGAGAATTTTTTGTTCGTCGGATTTATGCTCCCAATGGCTGCCTGCTGGATGAATTTCATATTCCACTGCCTCCTGCAAAGTAAGCGTCCACTCAATTCCGAGCCGCTGATAGATTCCTTTTACTTCATCCAGGTAACTTTCTTTTGAATCAAATTGCTTGCTCAACCTACCGAGTGAAGGTTTGACGATATCACGCTGCTGATCGGACATGGAAGCAGCCCCATCGAGCAGTACAACTGCTCTCACCGATTTCAGCTGACTGGCCACAATCATCGAAATAAAAGCGCCCATTGAATGGCCCAGTAAAATTGGATGTTCGATATTCATTGCTTCGATTAAATGGATGATATCCTCTGCATGACGGTATATCGAGGTGTGCTCATCTGCCTGAGAGCTGTTTCCTCTTCCTCTCAAATCAATGGCAATAAACCGATAATCTCCTTTTAACGCTTCCGCATAGTAATTCATGTTCTTATGTGTACCCGTTAAGCCATGGATAGCGATAACTGTACCCTTTTCTCCAGGATAATCTGCAATTTGAATTTGTTTGTCCCCAAGTTCCTTTGTATACACTTGCATTGGTTTCCTTCTCCTTTCAAATTTATGTATGCGCATAAAAATATTGTCCAGAAAACTGGTTATTTCTCTTTTTTCACCCAATCTCATTTGCATCATTATGTCGGCCGTTTTATGGAAAAAACGCTGCCGATTTCTGCGTAGCTGCTTCCTGCTAACCTGCTGACCGGTCCCAGCTTTTCATGATGGATGCGCCCCTGGCTGTATACGTCTTTTTGAATGTGGTACTGAACGATTTTTCCAATAATCAGCTCACATCCAGGATTTTGTCCCTCCCCGCCTAGTTGAAGGACTGTTTCTAACGTGCATTCCATTCTAATTTTTGCTTCTTGAATCCCCGGGACTCCCACCTTTTTACTTTTTACAGGAGTAAGATTAGCCATTTGCACTTCACTTTCTGTTGGAAGCAATGCTTTGGCTGTTTCATTGATTTTTTTTACATTTGACGTGTCAGTGATGTGAACAACAAATTCTCTCTGCTTTAGGATATTTCTCGCTGTATCTTTCATTGACCCGTTTGTTCTTTGGATAGCAACAGAAATCAACGGTGGATTAGACGACACAATGTTAAAAAAACTAAATGGAGCCCCATTTAAGACACCATTTTCCGAGAGAGAGGTGATAAAGGCAATTGGTCTTGGAAGAATACTGCCAATAAGCAGTTTATAGTTTTCTTGTTCATTTAAAGTTGAAGGATCAATGGAATACATAAAATTTCTCCCCGTCCTAACTTAATTGAATGGTTTCAAATAAATTCCGGCCCAGCAGATCATTTGCTAGCTGCTTTTCCTCTTTAGAGATCAAATTTCGGATTCTAGTTGAAGAAACGGGTTCTCCTTTTGAACATTTGATGAGTGGATGAGTAAAGGTCTGAAACTGAATAGAAAGGTGTTCAATGGTTCCTTTTTTTCCTTTTCCAAACTGAAAATTGGAACCTACCCACACTTCCTTTGGAAATAGAAAGCCTAACTCATTAAGAAAATCTTCTGCACTTCTCGAGATGTAATGCTCGTCGAAGCTGGCGATTATTACATAATCAACACCGAGTTGTTTGATGATGGATATTTTTTCTTCAACAGTTGTTAAAATCATTTGTTTTTGAAAATAAGCACGTGGAGGAGGATCGAATGTATAAACAACGGAAGGAACATTCAATTCCTGCGCACGACTAACAGCTTTTGTTATAAGAGATTGGTGTCCGATATGAATGCCATCAAAAGCCCCGATCGTGACGACAGACTGGCTGAGGGTCAGTTCACCATTTTTGAATATTTTCATAGAAGTTCCTCCAACATTGTAGTAGTTTGAAATGACAGAATAATGGAATAATAGGAGAAATAAATTGGGTTGTTAAATAGATAAAGGGAATCTGATCTTTGATTCCCTTTATCTTGCGAGCACTAGAAACGATTAGTTCGACGTTTGGAGTGCTTCATTGTTTATGTTTGCTCTCCAGTCCCGCGTTCTCATTTCAAAATCAAGCGACGCTTTTTTACCGGAACCGTCTGCATTGTCTTCAAGTTTTGTAACGAGTGAAGGACGCACACCTTCTGCTACATCCGTTTCCAGCCATTGATCTCCCTCAAAGAATACTTGAGTAATTAAATTTTCATATCCATCCTGTTCAAATTGAAGATGCAAATGAGCCGGGCGATAGGCATGCTGATCCATCCAGTTTAAAAATTCCCCGGTAGGTCCTGCAGTAGGAATTTTATACGGAGCTGGGATAATCGTTTTCACTTCGAAATAACCATTTTCATCCGTGTAGAATCTTCCGCGAAGGTTATAGTCTGGAATGTTCTCAGCGAAATGAGAATATTCGCCATCCGCATCTGCCTGCCACATGTCAACAAGAGTATTTGCCAATGGTTTTCCATCCACTGCTTTCACCGTTCCTGAAAAAGTTAAAATTTCTCCTTTTTCATCTGGACGCTGTGTTAAAACATGAGGCTTTTCCAGCATTGGTGTATCCTTAATGTGATATGGACCGAGAAGAGAAGGTTCTGTTCCAGGATTTTCGTCGTAAATACTGTGCAATACATGCGTTTCAAAAAAGACGTCCATAAAAAGCGGAATTTCTCCCGTGCGGCCAAGACGATCCAGCCATCCAACAAATTCATGATACTCTTCATGCGTCACTTGTGTTTCTTCAAGCAATTGTTTTGTATGTTTAATAAATCCTTCAAAAATTTCATTTACACGTTGATTTACCATGTTTGTTTCCCCCGTATTCATTATTTTTTGTTTTTCTATCTGTTTACTTGGAAAAATAGTTAATATCGTCCGGGTTAATCCATGTATCGTTTGTCCAGCCATTTAAATCGTAGTCATTCATGCATTCTTCCGCGAATTTTTCAAATTCAGCAGCTTGGCCGTTTTGATTCGCCACAAGCAGATTTTCCAATCGGATATTTTCATGGTTGCCCGAATAGTTTCTCTCATATAATTCGTGTCTTCCACCATATTCTGTGCCTACAACATCCCATAAAAGCTTAATCAATTTAATTTTATCTACTGCCTGAACCCCGTTTGATCCTCTATATAACTTATCAAGTGTTGGACGAAGCTCTGGGTTCAAGAAGTCACGAGCACTTGAAGGCTGTACAATCAAACTTCCTGCTACAACATTTTCGATGATCTCTTTTACTTTCGGCCATCCTTCTGACATAAAGACCCGATAAGCTAAGCCATAATTTAAATTTGGAAGGACGGTTCCGTTTCTCCCAGGGTCCGGGTTCATTGCCATCGCATCACTGAGAGCCCAGAACATGTTTTTCCAAGCAATGACCTCACCGACATTGACCTGCACACCGCGGAATGTATCCGATCCATTTACTTTGACAGCTTTTATAAGTAATCCAGCGACAAAATCAAGTTTTACAGCTAATCTTGTGACACCATGGAATGTAAAGCGGTTAAGGAAGCCCGTTTCAGCAAAGAAGTTGTTGATTTTTTCAATATCCTTGTAGATCAAAATGTTTTCCCAAGGAATCAATGAGTCCTCGAAAATAAGCACAGCGTCATTTTCATCGAACCGGCTGCTTAACGGATAATCAAATGGGCTTCCCATCACTGCTGCGTTCATTTCGTATGAAGTACGGCTGACTAGCTTCATACCTGGTGTATTCATTGGAGCTATGAAGCAAAGCGCAAATTCTTCTTTTGTAATCGGCGCAGCACCGTAATGGGCAACAAAATTGTAATTCGTCAAGGCCGATCCTGTCGCGACCATTTTTGCGCCACTGACGATCACGCCTTCTTCTGTTTCACGTACGGCTTTAATAAAGATGTCTGATACCGCTTCCAAAGGTTTGTTGCGGTCAACCGGCGGATTGATAATCGCGTGGTTGAAGAACAGGTTTTTTTCCTGTGCTTCTTTATACCATCTTCTTGCGTTGTCTTGATAGGGTGCATAATAATCCGGGTCCGCACCGAGTGTAGCTAAGAAAGCAGCTTTATAATCCGGCGATCTTCCCATTTGTCCGTATGATAATTTTGCCCACTCTGCAATCGCATCGCGGGAAGCTAAAAGGTCATCGGTGGTTTTATCAAATTGAAAATATTTTTGTGTATAACCGCCATTCCCCGTGTCTGTTTCAACTGTTAAAATATCTTTTGTTTTTTCATCATGCAGCGCATCATACAGTCTTGCAATGGACCGGGCTGAGTTACGGAAAGCCGGATGCGTTGTTACATCTTCTACTTTTTCACCATGTATCCAAATTTCCCGTCCATCCCGCAAGCTGTCCAAATACTCTTGTCCAGTTAATGGTTTTCTAGTGATTTCTTTTTGTTCAATCGTCACTTAAATAGACCCCCTTGTTTTTGAATCAGGATTTTTTAAAGCGCTTACAAAACCTAGCTTTATTATGTCGAATCCACTGAATTTTTTGAACTGTAAAAAAGTATAGATAGTTCATTTCTTTTCTACTGTTTTTACGGTTTATATGATTTAAATAATCTATAGAGAGATTGTGTTGCAATTTAAATTGTTATAGCCAATAAAAATGCAAAAAGAGAAAGTAAGGTTTGTTGACACCACATTTTATTCATGATACATTTATCTCGAATTCGAGATAAATGTATCAAAGAAGAACTTGTATCCTTTATGATTAAACGAGACAGCATATAGGGAAAAAATATAGTGCCAGCTATATAAGTTGAAAAAAAGAATTTACACTTGGCCGTTGAGAAAAACTCGGGCAGCGGCACTTAGCCCCAGTCATGTAAGGGCGGCATTCGCGAGGCTCGGCTTTTGCGGGGAGGAAAAACAGGAAGGATAAACAACAATCTGGTCTTTTCTTCTCTTATCGAAAAGAATGGGTCATATATGTCTACCCATACCTAAAAAACCAACGGGCGGAGGGCTGGCGGCGGAGACTCCCGGCGGGCCGAGCGGACAGGCTGAAACGGGCAGCGCGAAGCGGTGACTGGTTCAGCGTTCGCCCCTGTTGTTAGCGCAGCCGCCAGCCTGCAGCCCATTACGCTGCTTTTTAAAAAGGGATCTTTTCATGATAGGAAGCGGAGAAAGCAAGAAGTTTAATTCAACTTATATAGTTATTTATCCTGTAAGAACCGGCATAAAAAAGAAAAAGCTTCTAAAAAAAGAAATGAGCATCGTTTACCGCTCAATTGGAGGAATTTGAAATGAACAACGGCTTAAAAGGTATACACCACGTAACCGCTATTACAAGCAGTGCAGAAAAAAATTACGAATTTTTCACCTATGTTTTAGGAATGCGCCTCGTTAAAAAAACAGTGAATCAAGATGATATTCAAACGTATCATTTATTTTTTGCGGATGACACCGGCAGCGCAGGAACTGATATGACGTTTTTTGACTTTCCTGGCATTCCAAAAGGGGTTCACGGGACAAATGAAATTTCCAAAACATCTTTCCGGGTGCCAAACGACGCATCCATGGATTACTGGGTAAAGCGTTTTGACCGTCTGAAAGTAAAACACTCCGGCATTAAAGAGCAATTTGGCAAGAAAACACTTTCTTTTACTGACTTTGATGACCAGCAGTATCAATTGATTTCAGATGAATTCAATGAAGGCGTTGCTTCAGGTACACCTTGGCAAAACGGGCCAATACCGCTGCAGTATGCCATTACCGGTTTAGGACCTATATTTATCCGTATTGCAAACGTTGATTATTTTAAAGAAATGCTGGAAAAAGTCCTTCAGTTCAAAGAAATCGGCAAAGAAGGATCCTTTCTTTTATTTGAAGTCGGCGAGGGCGGTAACGGGGCGCAGGTAATCGTTGAACATAATGTTCTCCTTCCGGAAGCGCAGCAAGGTTTCGGCACGGTTCACCACGTTGCATTCCGGGTTGAAGACCGGGCTGCCCTGGACGAATGGAATGAGCGTTACCACAGTTTCGGATTTCAGACGTCCGGTCATGTTGATCGTTTCTTTTTCGAGTCTTTGTACACCAGAGTAGCTCCGCAAATTTTATTTGAGCTTGCGACAGACGGTCCAGGATTTATGGGTGATGAATCTTATGAAACCCTTGGGGAAAAATTATCTTTGCCTCCATTCTTAGAGCCAAAACGAGAAGAAATTGAAAAATTAGTCCGCCCGATCGATACAGTGAGAAGCACAAAGGAATTCACTAAAAAGTAATAGTATCGCTCCTGCCCTGGCAGGAGCTTCTTAAAATAAACAAAAGAGATGATTCTCCCCTTGTTCCAACTATTGTTTCCTTGTTCGGAGAAAATAGTTGGTATGCATGGGGGGCTTTTTGTTTAATCCGTTTGTTAAAAAACAAACGAATTATATCATTTTCAAATGCTCTCCACCTCATTACTATAATCAAGAAATTCGGGAAAAATCTTTTTAAGATCTTCTTTCTTTACTTGTGTTGTCTAACCACATATCTTTTTTAATACAGGCTAAATACAATATTGATGGGCAGGTGGTGATTTGAAATGAAGTTAAGTGTTCTTGATCAATCCGTTATTACTACAGGCGGTAATGGAGCGGCAGCCTTGAGGAATACGCTTAAATTAGCCCAGATAACAGAAGAAATGGGATATACCCGATTTTGGGTGGCCGAACATCATAATACAAACGGAATTGCGGGTTCCTCGCCGGAGGTTTTAATTTCTCATATTGCTTCAGGCACCAAGTCTATTCGGGTAGGATCAGGAGGTGTCCTTCTCCCCCAGTACAGTCCATATAAAATCGCTGAGAACTTTAAAGTCTTAGAAGCGTTATTTCCAAACAGAATTGATTTAGGAGTGGGCCGCTCACCAGGCGGTTCCCCGGAGACTCGTTTAGCCCTTACAGATGGAGTAAGGAAAAGCTTAAATGACTTTCCAAGACAAGTAAGAGACCTGCAGGGATATTTAACAAATGAGGGACCAGATCAAACTGTAAAAGCGTATCCTTTTATCAAAAGTGCTCCTGAGATGTGGATGTTAGGTATCACGCATCGCGGAGCCAGAGTAGCGGCTGAAGAAGGAATGGCCTTTACATATGGACACTTTATCAACCCTCACAGCGGGCAGAGAGCAATAAATCAGTATTTAAATCATTTTCAGCCGTCGAGAATGATGGAACAGCCAAAAGTGAATGTTTGCATCTTTATTGTTTGTGCCTCTACAGAAGAAAAAGCGCAGGAAATAGCACTCAGCCAGGATGCCTGGCTGTTAGCTGTTGAAAAAGGCGGCGATACAAGAATACCCACTATTGAAGAGGCAAAAAACCGGATCCTATCTAAAATGGATAAAGAAAAAGCAAAAGAAAACAGGAAACGAATGATCATTGGAACCCCTCAAAAAGTGAGGAACGAGCTTCTTTTATTAAGCGAGGCCTATCAAACGGATGAGTTCATGGTCCTTACCAATGTGTATGATTTTGAAGACAAAATTCAATCTTATGCTCTTTTAGCAGAAGCCATACTATAAAAGAAAAAAACAGCTCCACTTATTTCAAATAGAAAAAACGATAAAAATCAAATAAAAAAATCTCGAGTTGATGAATTCGAGGTTTGAGACTGTCGACAAAGTCGCCACTCTTTTTTTGAAAAAAGATTCTATTGCCGTAAACGAACAAGCGTATTGATGGAAAGAATCGTTTTATGAAAAGAGCCGATAGGTGAAACAAAATGGACTCCGCTTTCCGCGGGCCACCAGCGAGCCGCCCGTACGAACCGGCTCTTGCACGTTCTGTTCTTTTAAAAGCAGTGGTGGTGGGCGCGCGGTGTAGACTCCTGCGGGACTAGCGGGCCGGATGAGACTGGTGGAGGCGCAAAGCGGCGGAAACGGCTCATCGCCTGCCCCGCGGAACGCGAAGCCGCGTGCCCGCCGCTCTATCGGCTCCCATACAAAATCATCAAAGAGACATCACTCATGCACATCCCGCGCACCATAGTGAACAAGAAAAAAAGAAGGATTCGGCTTCTCCCATGCTGACGATCACAAATAAAATAGGCTGTTCTCGAAAGCCAGTTTTCACTGATTTTCGGAACAGCCCGTTTTCATGAAAGGAAGCTAGAACCTGTCTGGAACATATAATACAATCCGTAAACGACGCTGATCACTGATGTGATCCGCACCAGCACAATCGGGATGGCTTTTTTAGACGTCACTAAAAACGGGAGGCCTAAAAGGGTTGTAAAGAGAAGCATCCCCATGACCGTGCCGGCACCGAAAATTAAAATAAACTGAAATGCTTCTGAACCGGTATTTGCCGTTGTCGCGGTCAATAATACCATCGCCGCACTTCCGGCAAGCCCATGAATGACGCCGATCACAAACGATTTTTTGTGAAAATGCTGGTGTTTGCCGTCTTCTTCTACCGTCCGGCTTTTACGCACACCGTTCACCCCTAAATAAACAAGCATCATGCCGACGAAAAATTCAAGCAGCGCCGCCACATTTTCTGGAATGTGCTGACCGAGCGCTACGGCTGTTACACCAATAATAAGAAGGGTCGCTGTATGTCCGAGCCCCCAAAATACACCTGCCAGCGAAGAGCGGGACAGCTTCTTCGTCCGGCTTGCGATCGTTGAAACCGCGATGACGTGATCAGGTTCTGTCGCATGCTTAATGCCCAATGTGAACCCGAGCAGTAAAATAGATAAAAGTCCGCCTTGAATCATGATTTGTTCCCCTTTTCAATACTTTCTTAACTGCACTGGCTCCTGGTCAAGCTTGCTGCGCATCCAGTTTGTGCACTGCAAAATGATGTTTTCGATCACATACGAAGCGTTGGCTAAAATTCGAATCGTACATCCGCCGTTTTTCAGCGTAGAAAACCCAATACGCGCCTGCTCATTATATGATTCCAGCAGGCGGCCCAGCGCTTCCTGCCAATCTTTTTGCAGCATAGGCGAAACGATAAAAAGTGAGCCAACGTGTGTATAGCCCTCCATTTGCATGAGCGAAAATAAATCGCGCTCTTCCGGCTTTAAAAACAGATGATCATATGCTTGAAGAGAATCGTCTTCATATATTTTCACCTTTGATCGAATCCAATCATATCGAAACGGATCGCCGCTTTTCGACCAGCCGGGCGTCATACTATCACTGTACAGCAACGTGGATCCTTTTTCCATATGAATAACCGTTTCCTGCTGAAAGCGCGCCTGCTCATATGCGATCAGCGGGTCCGGCAAGTACATAAACACACTGCCTTGTGCAAGCGAAATCGTCATCGACTGATGCACTGGCGCGTTTGGTGTTTTGTATACTTTCGCTGCTGACTGGGTCGTCAGCGTCATTCTCGCATCTTGTTCAAGAACAACGTCCGTGTGATAGCGGTCACCGCCGATGTAGCCGCCCCCGACATGCAGGCTGTAAACAGTCGGCTCGTTTTCTTGAAAATACACCGGACGCGCTACTTTAAAGGCGCCGTCAAAATACGTATCTGCCACAACGGTTTTCTCGCCCCGGCAGACCGCTTTCATGCGCAGCGTGCCGGTCATCCTCATGCTTCGAGTCCCATTAGGAGCGCATTTTCTTTAATCCACTTCACCACGTCATCAAGCCCGGTCTCATCTTTTAAATTAGTGAAGAAAAACGGCTTGTTTTCGCCGCGTGATTTTTTCGTATCCTCTGCCATTACATCTAAATTCGCGCCAACGTACGGAGCGAGGTCGGTTTTATTAATAATAAACAAATCCGACTTGATCATGCCCTGTCCGCCTTTACGCGGAATTTTTTCTCCTTGCGCGACATCAATAATATATATGGAGAAGTCCACCAGTTCCGGGCTGAACGTCGCTGCCAGGTTATCACCGCCGCTTTCGACAAAAATAATGTCCAAATCAGGATGCGCTTCGTTTAATTCATCAATGGCCGCAAAGTTCATCGACGCATCTTCACGAATCGCGGTGTGCGGACAGCCCCCTGTCTCCACACCGATGATCCGCTCTTCCGGCAAAACACCGTTTTTCATTAAAAACTGCGCGTCTTCTTTCGTATAAATATCATTTGTGACGACCGCCATACTAAATTCATTGTTCAGCGCCCGTGTTAATTTTTCAACAAGCATCGTTTTGCCGGCGCCCACTGGACCGCCGACGCCAATACGTACTGGTTCCATACTATTCAGCTCCTTTTATGATTTATGACATAAACAGCCGAACGGGCAGCTGTTCATGCCGCATTTGCGCAATTTCCAGACCCGGCATATTCATGCCAAGCTCATCTTCCGTCATCGTTTCTGTTTGGACCGCCATATCCTGAATAAGCGGCTGAAGGGCCAATAGGATGCGCTGGCCGTCTGTCTGTCCGAGCGGAATCGCCCGTACTGCGTTTTGAATGAGTGAATGAATACTGGAAAAAAGGTGTGCGCCGATCGCGTCCGTTTTTTCTGCCCCCAAATGATGAGCCGCCAGTGCAAACACAATTGAAGGATGGCCGTTCGCTTCTTTTTGGCGAATGCGCTGATAATATGTGTCGATCAGCGGACTTTCGTATAAATCGGAGCACAACTTCGCCATTCGCTCCCCGATCCGCCTTGTGCCTTCCCGTGTTTCTTTGGACAGCGAAAGTGCTAAAAGAACGTGATCCAGCTCAATAACATCGTCAAATTGCCCGTTTTCAATCGCCTCATACGCGAGCCGGCAGGCAAGAGCGTCTGTATAGGCCATTTGATTCACCATAAAAATACGCATCGCGGCTTCAAATGTGGCCGCGTCATGGATGGCGCCTTCATAAATGTATGTTTCCAGCCCGAACGAATGCGAAAACGCACCGGACGGAAAATTAGAATCACACAGCTGCATGAAGGACAGCATCGGATTAATCATGGCTGTGGCCGATATGGCGGAACGCTTTTTTCACCTGACGCTCTTCCCGGCGAAATGGAATGCCCAGCTGCTGCAGCAATTCTTCGACTAAATAATCATACTGCACGATCATTTCATCGCCTTCAAACTGAGCCGGCAAATGGCGGTTGCCAAGCTGATGGGCTATATCGCCCATTTGACCGATCGATTCCGGCATAATCGTCAGTACATCGTCAGCAAGAACACTAATGATAATCATATTTTTTTCATCACGATATAAAATATCGCCATCCTGTAAATCTTTCGGCTCTCGAAGCCGGATGCCAAGCTCACGCCCATGATCCGTTTTCACACGCTGAATTCTTTTCACCAGCTCATCACTCGCCAGAAAGACGCGTTCTGTATGCGGCGCACGAGTCTCACCTGTAACGACGTTTCCAACCACTTTTTCAATAATCACCTGTATCCCACCTTAAAATAAGAAATAGCGCTGTGCCATCGGAACGATTTCCGCCGGCTCGCACGTGGCAAGCTTTCCGTCTACTTTTACTTCATATGTTTGCGGGTCCACATCAATATCCGGTGTTTCCCCGTTGTATTTCATATCGCTTTTTTGCAATGTACGGATACCCCCAACCGGCCGGATCATTTTCTCAAGACCCAGCTTTTCCGGTACGCCACGCTCAATCGCGGCTTTGGACATAAATGTCATTGATGTTTTGAAAAGCGCTTTGCCGAAGCTCGCAAACATCGGCCGGTACAATGCCGGCTGCGGTGTTGGAATGGATGCATTCGGGTCACCCATGACGCTGTGTGCAATCAGTCCGCCTTTTAAAACCAGCTCCGGTTTTACGCCAAAAAAGGCTGGTTCCCACAGCACAAGGTCCGCCAGTTTTCCTTTTTCAACAGAACCGACATAATCGGAAATGCCGTGTGTGAGCGCCGGATTAATCGTATATTTTGCCACATAGCGCTTCGCCCGGAAGTTATCGCCTTCGCCTGTTTCTTCTTCCATTTTTCCACGTTGCTTTTTCATTTTGTCCGCCGTCTGCCACGTACGCAAAATTACTTCGCCAATCCGCCCCATCGCCTGCGAATCAGAGCTGATCATGCTGAACACGCCGAGGTCGTGCAAAATGTCTTCCGCCGCAATCGTTTCTTTCCGGATACGTGAATCTGCAAACGCAATGTCTTCCGGCACGGACGGATCAAGGTGGTGGCACACCATAAGCATATCCAAATGCTCATCCAGTGTGTTTACTGTATACGGACGGGTCGGATTTGTGGATGAAGGAAGAATGTTTGGATAGCCGGCCGCTTTTATAATATCCGGCGCGTGGCCGCCGCCCGCTCCTTCCGTATGGTATGTATGAATGACCCGGCCGTCGATCGCCGCAATCGTATCTTCCACAAAGCCGCCTTCATTTAACGTGTCAGAATGAATCGCCACCTGTACGTCATACTTGTCAGCTGTTTTTAAGCTCGCATCAATCGCAGCTGCTGTTGTGCCCCAGTCTTCATGAAGCTTTAAGCCAATCGCTCCTGCTTCAATCTGTTCTTCAAGCGGCTCAAGCCCGGATGCATTTCCTTTTCCCAGAAAGCCGATGTTCATCGGGAAGGCTTCCGCCGCTTCGAGCATGCGGAAAATGTTCCATTCGCCCGGTGTACACGTTGTCGCATTTGTTCCTGTGGCAGGGCCCGTTCCGCCGCCAATCATCGTTGTCACGCCGGATGCCAGCGCCGTTTCAATTTGCTGCGGGCAAATAAAATGAATGTGGGAATCGATGCCGCCAGCTGTTACAATTTTCCCTTCTGCCGCGATGACTTCTGTCGATGCGCCGATCACGATGTCCACGCCGTCCATCAGGAGTGGGTTGCCCGCTTTGCCAATTGCCGCAATCATCCCATCTTTAATGCCAATGTCCGCTTTATAGATACCTGTATAATCAAGCACAATCGCATTGGTCAGCACAAGATCGACGGATTCAGCCCGCGTGGCAAGCGGGTGCTGCCCCATCCCATCCCGAATCACTTTCCCGCCGCCGAACTTCACTTCATCTCCATAGACCGTATAGTCTTTTTCAATTTCAATAAAGAGCTCCGTGTCAGCGAGACGGACACAGTCACCGGTCGTTGGCCCAAACATATCTGCGTATTGGCGTCGCGGCATGTGAAAACTCATGAATTCCCCTCCTTATCAAGCGCGCCATTCACGCCATTATTTAACCCGTATACGTGCCGCGTTCCTGAAAACGGAATGAGCGCGACCGGCTTGCCATCTCCCGGTTCAAAACGGACCGCTGTGCCTGCTGGAATGTTTAATCTCATTCCGAACGCTTGATCACGGTCAAACTCAAGCGACGCGTTTACTTCCGCAAAATGAAAATGCGAGCCGACCTGCACCGGCCGGTCGCCCCGGTTCGTCACAAAAACGGACACTTCTTCTTTTCCTTCGTTGCATACGACTGCGTCTCCGCGCAGCTTGTATTCACCAGGTATCATTTTTGCTCCTCCTCATCTTATCGGGTCATGAACGGTCACAAGCTTTGTGCCGTCCGGGAATGTCGCTTCTACTTGAATGTCTTCAATCATTTCCGGAATCCCTTCCATCACATCATCCCGTGACAAAATCGTTGCCCCAAACTGCATTAATTCCGGTACCGATTTTCCGTCACGCGCTCCTTCCATCACCTCATACGTTATAAGGGCGATGGATTCTGGATAATTCATCTTTAATCCTCTGTCTTTACGACGGCGGGCTAAATCTGCTGCTACGACAATCATCAATTTTTCCTGCTCACGTGCCGTCAGCTTCACTAAAGATCCCTTCTTTCTTTTCTATATGCAGCTTGTCACTGAACCCATTTTAAACCAAAAATCTTGTACCAACTCAGTGACATGTTATATTTCCTAACATTATTATAGCTTGATTAAGGAAAAAAAGGAATTAATCTTTTCTGACAATTACATTTGCGTATAAAAAAAGAAGGATTTTTTATCCTTCTTACTGTTTTTAGACCACTAAATGTTGTTTTACAATATCTTTATGCGTCGTATCTGTTACACCTTCGCTTACGACCGTTCCGTGATCCAAAATATAGTAATAATCGGCACATGCAAACGCAAGGTCAAGGCTGTGCTCCACTAGAATAATCCCCATCTCCTGACTTGATGCAATCTTGATGATCACATCTTGAATGAGCTGCACAATAGACGGCTGGATTCCCTCCATCGGCTCATCCAGGAGAAGCATTTTCGGTTTGCCGACGATCGCTCTCGCAATCGCCAGCTGCTGCTGCTGGCCGCCGCTCAGGTCGCCGCCTTTGCGGTGCACCATCTCACGGAGTACCGGAAACCACTCGAATATTTGATCCGGCAGGCCATGTCGCTCTTTCTTTGGCAAGGCTTCAAGTCCGAGCAGCAGGTTTTCCTCTACTGTTAAGGAGGGGAAAATTTCTCGTCCTTGCGGCACATACGCAATGCCGCTTCTTGCCCGAAGTTCTGGGGCCTTTTTTTCAATTCTTTCGTCCATCCACTCTATCGATCCAGCTGCTGGCTTAAGCAGACCAGCAATCGTTTTAATAAGTGTAGACTTCCCGACACCGTTCCGTCCAAGCACCGCTGTTACCTTCCCAATTTCCGCCTGAATAGACACATTATTTAAAACCATGCTTTCATCGTATCCCGCCCGGATTGATTGAACTGTTAACATGCGCTTTCTCTCCTTCCGAGGTATACTTCTGCCACCTGTTCATTTTGCTGAATTTCCGACATCGTTCCCTCACAAAGAACCTTGCCTTCATGCATGACGGTCACTTGCTTTGAAAAATTCCGGACGAACTCCATATCATGCTCTACAATTAGGACGGAGCAGGCCGTTGAAATTTCATGAATAAGTTCCCCCGTTTTATGGCGCTCGGTGCTGCTCATCCCCGCAATCGGCTCATCCAGCAGTAAAATCTCTGGATCCTGCATAAGCTGCATGCCGATTTCGAGCCATTGTTTTTGCCCATGTGCAAGCATGCCTGCTAACTGATGGCGCTGATCCATTAAGCCAATCCGACTTAGCATTGCTTCCATTTTTTCTTTACCTTCACCTGTCATTTTGGCCCGCATGACAGACCAGAGACCCCGTTCCTGTTTTAGCGAAAGCTCCAGGTTCTCCCACACAGTCAAATTCGCAAAAATGGAAGGAGCTTGAAATTTACGCGTAATACCAAGACGAACAATCTCATGCTCTTGCAGCTTGCGAATGTTTTCCACCTGGCGGTATAATACGTCGCCGTCGCTCGCCTTTGTTTTCCCACAGATTACATCTAGCAGCGTTGTTTTTCCCGCGCCGTTCGGTCCGATTAAAAAACGGACTTCTTGCGGCTTCACTTCCAAATCAACACCTTGAAGTGCCTGAAACCCATTAAATGAAACCCGCACATCACGACACGACAGAATCGGCTGCATCGGCAGTTCCTCCTTTTTGTTTCGCTTTATTTCGTTTTTCGTTCCACGACTCAAAGGCGCCGACAATGCCATTCGGCAAGAACATCACGACAATAATGAAAAGAAGCCCTAAAAAGATGGACCATATATCTGGATACGTTTCGCTGAAGAAGCTTTTGGCGCTGTTAACGATCACCGCTCCTAAAATGGCGCCAATTAACGAATGCCGGCCGCCGACGGCTACCCACAACACCATTTCAATAGAAGGAATAATTCCCATCATTGCCGGGGAAATAAGACCGACCTGCAGGACAAATAGTGTGCCCGCAAGACCCGCAAGCGCGGCTGAGAGGCTGTAAACAAAGACTTTATAGGAAGTCGGGTTAAATCCTAAAAAGCGGACTCTGTTTTCCCCGTCCCGCACGGCGGATAATACCCGTCCCGCGCGGCTGTTTGTCAAACGGGCGGCCAAAGCAAACGAAAGGCCAAGTATGATAACTGTCAGCATGTACAGGGCAATTTGCACAAGCGGGGATGCCAGTGAAAAACCAAGAAATGTGGTGAAGTTCGTTAATCCATTTGTGCCGCCGGTCCAGTCCTGCTTTGCAACAAAGAGTGTCACAAATACGACGACAACAGCCTGGCTGATTAAAGAGAAATAAACTCCCTTAATCCGGTTTTTAAATGTTAAAAATCCGAGCATGGACGCAAGAAGGGCCGGAACGATCAAGGATGCTCCCAGCGCAAAAACCGGATTAGAAAAAGGTATCCAAAATGCCGGAAGGGCTGATACGCCGCTCCATTCCATAAAATCCGGAAGCTGGCCATTTGACGATTCAAGCTTCAAATACATAGCTGTGCAATACGCGCCAATACCGAAGTAAACCCCATGACCGAGACTTAAAATGCCGGTATACCCCCAGATAAGGCAGATGCCAAGAGCAACAATAGCAAAACATAAAAATTTACCCATCAGCGCCAGCCGAAATTCTGTTAAATAAAGAGGGCCTAAAAACAGCGCGATAAAAAAGAGCCAGCAGCCAAGTTTTTTCTTATCCATTTTTCCGCTCCCTCCTATTCTAATGACCGTGTACGTGCGGAAAGCAGTCCAGCCGGTTTAAATTGTAAAAACGCAATAATAGCAACAAATACAATGACCTTCGCCATAGAAGCACCGCTCCAAAATTCGGCGATCGTTCCCAGCATGCCGACGCTAAGTGCTCCGAAAACCGTACCAATCAAGCTTCCAATCCCGCCTAAAATAACAATCATAAACGCGTCAACAATATAGTATGTGCCGATTGTTGAACCAATTGGGCCAAGGACGGTCAGCGCACATCCAGCAACCCCAGCGAGACCTGAGCCGATCGCAAACGCTGTTGCATCTACCTTTTTAGTTGAAACACCAAGACTTGATGCCATGCTGCGGTTCATCGTAACAGCCCGCATTTTGCGGCCGGCTGCTGTTTTATCAAGATATAAATAGAGGGACACCATGCAAATTGTTACAAGTGCAATAATAAATAAACGTTTGTACGGAAGCACTGCTCCAGCAATGGTTAAACCACCGTCAAGCCATGTTGGTGATGTTACTGCCACGTTTGGTGCGCCAAAAATGGACCGTGCGACTTGCTGCAAAATTAAACTAACACCCCATGTAGCAAGCAAGCTGTCGAGCGGTCTGTGATACAAAAAGCGAATAAGTGTTTTTTCAAGAATAAATCCGAGCAGGGCACCAATTAAAAATGAGAGCGGAATTGCCGCAACATAATAATAATTAAATAAAGAGGCCGGAACATAATGTGAAAATGCCTGCTGGACCACGTATGTTGTATACGCACCAGCCATAATAAACTCACCGTGTGCCATATTAATCACATTCATCAAGCCAAATGTAATGGCCAGTCCAAGCGCAATAAGAAGCAAGATCGACCCGAGGCTGATCCCGTTAAATAGCTGTGTGATGACGACTGCCATGCTGTTCACTCCTTTTTAAAAACAAATAAGGGAGAAGTTTTCCTCCCTTATTTGTCCCGGTTAATTTAAGCCTTCTACCCAAGGGTATGTTTCTAAATACGGATCTGGTTTAACAGGCTCCCCTGAATTCCATACTTCTTTAAACTGGCCGTCTGCTTGAATCTCGCCGACACGAACTGTTTTGTACGTATGCTGGTTGTCGCCATCAATCGTTACGGTGCCGCCCGGTGCTTTAAATTCAATGCCGCCTGCTGCTTCTTTCACGGCGTCGACATCAAATGATTCTGCTTTTTCAACAGCAGCTGCCCATAAATAAACGGCATTATATGCTGCTTCAATCGGATCACCTGTCACGCGGTCATCGCCATATGCTTTTTTGTAAGCTGCGACGAATTTTTCATTTTCCGGCGTGTCTGTTGTTTGGAAATAGTTCCACGCCGCATAATGCCCGGTTAAAATATCTGTTCCGATACCATGAATTTCCTCTTCTGCAATACTGACAGAAAGAACCGTAATGTCATCCGCTGTAATTCCTGCATCTTTTAGTTGCTTGAAAAAAGCAACGTTGCTGTCTCCATTCAGCGTGTTATAAATGACTTCTGGCTTTTCTTCTTTAATTTTGCTGATCAGCGTGCTGTAATCCGTATGGCCAAGCGGTGTATATTCCTCACCGACAAGCGTACCGCCTTCTGCTTCAAGCTGTGCTTTAATTTCTTTATTTGCTGTACGAGGGAATACATAATCAGATCCGATTAAGAAAAATGATTTCCCTTTATTTTCAAGAAGCCATGTAACAGATGGCACGATTTGCTGATTTGTTGTGGCACCTGTATAGAAAATATTTGGTGATGATTCCATCCCTTCGTACTGAACCGGATACCAGAGCAGACCATTATTCTGTTCAAATACTGGCAGCATCGCCTTTCGGCTCGCGGATGTCCAGCCGCCAAAAACAGTCGCTACTTCATCTTTCTGCAAAAGCTTTTTCGCCTTTTCGGCGAATGTCGGCCAGTCCGAAGCTCCATCTTCGACAATCGGTTCAATCTGCTTGCCAAGAACGCCGCCCTCTGCGTTAATTTCTTCAATGGCCATTAATTCTGCATCCCGCAGTGATACTTCACTGATCGCCATTGTACCGCTCAATGAATGCAGCACACCGACCTTGACCGTATCTCCCGTATCAGCAGCTGGTGTATCTTCTTCTTCATTTAAAGCATTTGACGCTGCACAACCACTCAGCGTAAGCGCAGCAGCTGAAATCGCCGCAATCATTGTTTGTTTACTCCATAATTTTCTCAGCACTGTCATATAAACACCCCTCAATCATGATTTTCAACTTATGTTATAAAGAAAATAGTGCATAAACAGATTTGTATATACTTGTTTCTAAAACAACTTTCTCATTATCGTGAGTAGTTTTTTTACGTTCCCCCTTCCTGAACCCCCAATAGTTGGTTATGTAAGAAAACGAAATATGGAAAAAATTCTTTTCACTGTTTTCCTCCTTTTTTAAGTATTTTTTTTATAAAATGCTTAAAAAGGGTTTAAAAAGCGACTATTCCATATCTGATCTACCATTATATTCGTCTTTTTCGGTGCATTTGTGTGAGTTTTTGTTAGATAATCTCACATAAAAAAAGAAACCTTCATAACATGAAGGTTTCTTTACGCCCGTTCTAATTTTAAATTATAGCGATACGTTTCTTCCGCAGACGTCAATTTGTATCCCATAGCAGGATTAAAGTCGAGTGAAATGTGTTCATGAAGATTTTCCTGGCTTACTTTTGAAACGAGCAGCGGAATGTCGTCCACGATAAACAGATCGTCGTTGTCTTTTTTCTGGTCAATTTTCAAATGATATTCGGATGCAATGGAGCAGCTGCCGATAAAAATCGATTCAATCCGGACCCCTTCATTTTCCTTGTACTCAACCTTTTTCAGCTCTGCCGCTGCGGCGGGCTTTACATCAATGTTCATATTAGTCACCTCCCTATTCTTTTCCCCAAAAAGGACAAAAAAAATCACCGAAATAAATTCGGTGATTTTTTTAACGAAATTATTCGCCAAGACCTTGAGACTTGATTGTTTCGCCTACAGCGTCAACTGCTTGCTCTTCATCAGAACCAGAAGCTGTTACTTTAATAGATGCGCCTTTTGGAATCCCAAGAGACATAACACCCATGATTGATTTCAAATTAACAGTTTTACCGTTATACTCAAGATTTACATCTGAACTGAATTTTGAAGCTGTTTGCACAAGTACTGTAGCCGGACGGGCGTGGATACCTGTTTCGTCTGTAATTGTAAATGTTTTTTCTGCCATGATAAAAAAACTCCTTTATCGTTAAAATTAGACACTATCCTTATTATAAAATAAAGCGCACTCAAATACTACTATAGTTATACATCCCAATCAATCAAAAAGGATTGGCGCGGTCCGACATATGTTAAAAGCGGCAAATCTTCTTCTGTCACGCGGCCGATTACGTTTACTTTTTCATCCGCCGGCAAGTCACGAAGTGTAATTTGCAGTTCACCCGCATAGCGCAAATAGTGCTGATTATCGACAGTTACAGTTCCCTTTTTCCGAGCTATAGTATGAAAGGGTTCTGGCGGCGCACCGCTCATTTGACGCGATTCGCTGGAACGAATGCAGTCACGCGCCGGGTCCGGCCGGTTTGTCTGCACATTCCTATAATGAGATATATCCGTATAAGCAGCCGCCCGTAACGGGATACATCCTTCGTTGTAAAAAGAAAACTGTCTTAGTCCTTCGTTTGACAGGTGTGGATCCCCAACGAAGACTTTTTGCACATGAAGGTGATTCGTTAATTCAAGCGCACATACAAATGGCGATACTTGCCGATGCTTTTCCAATGTAGGCAGCCCGTCGAAAAGAGGTCCCCGTTTTCGGCTGTCTCCCGGCACAAACGCCATAACCGTTAAGCCGAGAGAACGAAGCCACTCGTTTTTTGCTTTCATATAATCTATTCCGAGCCCCGTTTCCGGACGGGGATAAAAATTATGCCAGGCCTCCACATTCGAAACGTTTATTCCATGTTGAATGAGTTCATCCCATTCTTCCTGACGCAATGTACTGGCGTTGAGGGCCACCTTCATGATGTGGGATAAACGAGCAATCTGATCAGGCGCAATCCCGTCATCCATTCTCAGACCCGTCACCCCCCATTCGATCAGTTCTTCTGCCCGTTCAAATGAAGAGCCGATCACATGTAAAGAAGACGAAGAAACATCTGCCACCAGTGCCAGGCCAAGCTTTTCAGAAATGCGGGCTAATGACTGAAAGCGGCTGCGCAGCCTAGACGCATCGTCTTCCGGAATATGCAGCGAGGTAAACACAGATTGAAACCCATTCCGTTTAGCCTTTTCCAAATAATCCTGCTCTTCTTTCCCTATATCTTTGTTTAAGTAAACAGAAACACCAAACACACCATCCACCTCCATGCAAAAAACCGCAGAAACACACTATCCACGGTTTGATTCAATCTATATTATCAGCCATCTCTTCTGTAAAGCCAAATAAATAGGTAAACAAAAAGCCGGCCGCATATGCCATAAGCAAACCGATTAAATATAAAATATATTTATTATCTGCAATGAGGGGCATTAACGAAAGACCAGAAACGCCAATTCCGGATGAGGCCGTCCGAACAAGTGCCTGATAAGCACCTCCGACCGCACCGCCCATACAAGCTGTCATGAACGGCCGTCCAAGCGGAAGGGTTACTCCATATAGAAGCGGCTCACCGATACCAAGAAACCCGACCGGCAGCGCCCCTCTAATAATTGTACGAAGGCGCTCATTACGCGTTTTTATATACACCGCTAAAGCGGCACCGACTTGTCCGGCGCCTGCCATCGCCAAAATCGGCAGAAGCGGTGTATGGCCCAGCGTATGAATCAGCTCCATATGAATCGGTGTCAGGCCATGATGAAGCCCTACCAAAATGACCGGCAGGAAAAAGCCTGACAGCAGACCTCCGGCGACAAAGCCGCCAACTTCCAAAACAGATCCGATCATGCCTGTAACGAAGCCGGATAAAACCCCGGCGGCCGGCTGGATCAAAAACAATGTCAGCATCCCTACAAGCAGCACCGTTAAAAGCGGCGTGAATAAAATATCGACAGCGGAAGGGATAACTTTTCGAATGGAATGCTCTACGACCACCATCAACCAGGCAGCCAGCATAATGCCAAAAAAGCCTCCCTGTCCCGGAACGAGCGCTTTACCGAAAATCGTTAAGTCCGCCAAAGCCGGATTGATAATGAGCATTCCCGCAATGGCACCCAGTACTGGCGTTCCCCTAAACTCTTTTGCTGTATTCCATCCGACCAGCACACCAAGATATGTAAAAATGCCGCTGCCGATAAACAGCAGCAGCTTCATCCAAAGCGTTTCCGGATCGACACCCGCATTTTTCGCAAAGTTAGCTATTCCTGTCAAAATACCCGAGGCCACAACGCCTGGAATAAGCGGGATATAAATGTTTCCAATTTTTCTAAGCAGGCGTTTGATAGGTGTATCATTTTTTAAGCGGGTTGCCGCTTGCCTGTCTTCCGCGTTGACACTCATTTCCCCACCGCCGGCTAATCCTGTTAATTCCGTCGCTACTTTATTTACCTGGCCTGGCCCAATGATAATATGAAGGGTTTCATCTTCGTGAATCCCCATTACGCCAGGGACTTCTTTTATTTTTTCAGTGTCCGCTTTATTCCAATCGCGCAAATCAAGACGGAGCCTTGTCATGCAATGAGTAACGAGGCGAATGTTTTCTTTTCCACCGGCATGTTTTAAGATGCTGATTGCCATTTGCTTTTCTTTAATCACGCCGATTCACTCCACTTTAATATAATGCGCTTCTTACAACACCACTCGACTTTGCCAGCTTTTTTTCCGCTGTCGGCAGGTCACATTTCAATAACGCCATCACAATTGCTTTTTTTACATGACCGTTTGCTTTTTTATAATACTGTTCTGCCAATAATAGATCAATCTCCGCCGCTTCGGCAATAATTCTTTTTGAACGCTCAATTAATTTTTCATTGGTCGGCTGCACATCGACCATTAAATTTTTGTACACTTTGCCAATACCAATCATTGCCGCAGTGGAAATCATATTTAACATCATCTTTTGCGCCGTGCCTGCTTTTAAGCGCGTCGATCCCGTCAATACTTCTGGTCCAACGTCCACTTCAATGGATAAATCCGCAAAGCGGCTCATTACTGCCCGCTTGTTGCACGAAATACTCGCCGTCATAGCACCATGTTTTTTCGCGTATTTTAATCCGCTGATTACATACGGCGTCCGGCCGCTTGCCGAAATGCCAATAATCATATCCCGCGGGCCAATCTGTAGCTGACTTAAATCCACTTTTGCAAGCAATTCATTGTCTTCCGCGCCTTCCACAGCAGATTGAATCGCTTTTTGGCCGCCGGCAATGACACATCTTACCATACCCGGCGGCGTGCCGAATGTCGGAATGCATTCCGCTGCATCTAACACACCGAGACGCCCGCTCGTTCCGGCCCCAATGTAAATAAGCCGTCCCTTTTGCCGGAATGCGTTTACCGCCGCAATGACAACTTTACGAATCACCGGCAGCTCCTGTTTAACCGCCTGAGCTACTTTCGAATCTTCCGCGTTCATAACGGATAAAAATTCATCGATCGACATATTATCCAGATGCATCGTCGCACCATTTCTTGATTCTGTTGTTAAGTTGCTTATATTCAGCATCTTCTTCACTCTTTCCTATTGAAACGTTTAATTTGGGCCCGCACGACGCAGGCACAAAGGCGTTACGACAGGAAGTCGCGCAATTAGCCTTTGATTCTTTAATTATACGCCAGTGAAATAAAAATACAATTTTTTTATTAAATTTAATGAAATAAAATTTCTTTTTTATTCTAAAAAACAGCCCGATTATCTTTTCAATCGGGCTGCTGCTTCACTCGCTTTTTTATAGGGCTCTTCCACAGAGGAACCAATCCGGTGGAACGTTCCTACATAAAGAGCATCAATCATATTCATTTGAACCATTTTTGATGCAATACTGCCGATGCGGTTTTCATGCTCAACCATCGGTGTGCCAAGTACAATGTCCGCCTCTTTATAAAGCGGTGATTTGCCGACGTTTGTAATCGCCATTACCGTCGCCTCTCTCGTTTTTGCAAAGCGGGCAAGCTCCAGGACGTCTTTTGTTTTGCCGGATGTACTAATGGCAATAAAGACGTCTCCTTTTTTCAAGTGAGACGCGATGGAGAGCATAAAGTGGAAATCAAGCGTCATCATCGCATGGAAGCCAAGCTTTGCAAACTTGTAATGCCCGTCAACCGCTGCCGCTGCCGAACCGCCCACTCCGTAAAATAAAATCGTGTTCGCTTCAAGCAGCGCTTCAATCGCTTTATTCAATTCACGCTTATCAAGCGCCGAGACAGCTGCTTCAAGCGCTCCGCGGTTCACATGGGTTACTTTATTAAATAATTCATATGGCGAATCCCTTGACTGAAGCAGCGAAAAATCATTCACGCTGATCGAGGTGTTTGACAGCTCTTTCACAAGCGTCAATTTAAATGATTTATAGCTCCCGATGCCGATCGTTTTGCAAAAGCGAATCACAGTTGCTTCACTGACACCTGCTTTTCCCGACAAATCTTTTGTTGTCATCGTTGGAATCAGATGAGCATTGTCCAAAATAAAGGCTGCCACTTTTTGTTCCGCCCCGCTCATTTTATCGCTTTGCCGGTCTATTTTTTTCAGAATCGATGTCTCGCTCATACCCTGTCCTCCTGAATCTGTCCTTTATATCTTATCGGACAGGCTCAAAAAGCGTCAATCATCGAAATGACAGTTACTTGAAAGTTCAGCAAAAAGCAGGACTGCTTTCGTCACAGTCCTGCTTTTATTTTTTACTTTTTTTGTAAAATAATGGAATTAATTGAGTGAAACAAGGTTGATTACGACTTAACGATCACCTTAATTTGATCCCCGGCGCGAACGGCTTCAAATCCGTCCCTCCATTGCTCAAGCGGTACAACCTTCGTGACCATTTTGTCGACATCAATCTTTCCATCTGCTAAAAGCTTCAAAGCAAGCGGCCAGGAGCTTGGCTTTTGGGAGCGTGTGCCCACATACGTGATTTCCCGCTGAATGATGGATTCTTGATCAAGCGGGTTTATTTTATCCGCAAAAATGCCAACCTGTACAAAGGTGCCTTTCTTTTTCACAAGTGGCAACCCTTGATTTAATGCAGGAACGGCACCAGAGCATTCAAATAATTTATCGACCCCGTACCCATCGGTATGTTTCATCACAACTTCTTCAAGATTTTCCTTTTGAACGTCTACCACGACATCCACACCAAGCGATTTTGCGAGCTCGAGACGTTTGTGATCTTTCGTAATCCCCGCCAAAATGACAAACGCTCCTTGCGCTTTAATCACCTGACATTGCAACAATCCGATTGGTCCTGGTCCGAAAACAAGCACTTTGTCGCTTGATTGGATCATTGTTTTTTCCAGCGCCGCATGTACACAGCACGCAAGCGGCTCTGTCAATGATGCTGCTTTAAAGCTAACATTCTCCGGAAGTTTATGTAAACTTTCTTCACGGGAAATGACATATTCCGCAAAGCTTCCGTTTACTTGGGTCCCAATTCCCTTGCGATTGCTGCATAAATTGTAATCCTTCTCACGGCAGTATTCACATTCTCCACATGTTTCAAAGGTCGTTTCACTTGTTACCCGATCGCCAACCTTCACTTTGGTTACACGTTCACCAACTTCGACAACCGTTCCGGAAAATTCGTGGCCGAGCACAACCGGTGTTTTCGAATTGGGGTACTGTCCTGAAAAGGTGTGCATATCTGTTCCACAAATTCCTGTATAAACCACTTTAATCTTAACAAGATCCCCTGCTGCCTTCGGCTCTTCAATCTGCTCAAGCTCCATGTTGTCATAGCCGGGTGCTTTTTTCATAACTGCTTTCATTGATTAGGACTCCTCTCCATTGGGCAGGATTAATACTTTTCCATATGTTTCTTCTCGGTTAATCATCATATTAAAAGCTTTTTGTGTCTCTTGAAGCGGAAAACGGTGCGAAATCATTTCTTTCAGCTGAATGCGCTCGTTTAAAATGTAATCGACGCTTTTTGTCCATTCTTCGCCTGGAAAAGGAGCGGAATACGAATTCCAAAACCCCATCAACTTCAATTCTTTGCGGAAAATATTTTCAAATGCCCGCTGGGACAAAAGCACATCCTGATACGCAATGCCAAGATAGCCGATTTTGCCTTTTTTCTTCGTCACTAAAAGACACTGCTCCTGCGTAATTTTAGAGCCGGCGCATTCCATCGCAATATCAGCGCCGCTTCTGTTTGTAAATTCAGCGATTTTCTCTTCCAAATTGTCCTGAAGCGGATTAATCACATATTCACATCCAAATCGCTTCGCTTCTGCCAGCTTTTCATCAGAAATATCGATTGCAATGATTTTCGTTCCTGCGATTTTCAACCATTGAATAACAAGAAGGCCGATCGTTCCGGTGCCAAACACAGCCACTGTGTCACCGAGGCGCGGTTCAATATTTAATACACCATGTAAGGCGACGGCCAGCGGCTCGATCATTGCCGCTTCCTCAAAGTCCATATCGCCAATCGGCAAAATGTTCGATACCGGCACATTCACGTACTCCGCAAAACCGCCGAATGATTTCGAGCCAATCATGCCGTGGTCTTCACATAAAGAGTAATCCCCACGTTCGCAATGTTCACATTGATAACAAGGGACAAATGGAATGACCGTTACCCGGTCGCCAAGCTCAACATTCGTCACGCCGGCCCCTTTTTCTATGACCCAGCCTGAAAACTCATGACCCATAATGGCAGGCAGTGGATACTTCCATTCACTCGTCATCTTATGTGTATCTGATCCGCAGATGCCTGCTGCCATGACCTTCACTTTTACTTCCTGTTCTCCACAAGGATTGATTGGCACTTCTTCGTAAACAAACTGATTTTTCGCATGCAGTACGGCTGCTTTCATCGCGTGGCCTCCTTGCTAAAAAGTCACCTGACAGGCATAAGCGCTGTCAGGTGTCAGTTAAATTAAAAAATAGCTGCCCATAGCTGTGAAAATTTCAAAATAAGCCAGTTAAACAAGTTTCCACCCATATCAAGGCTTGAAATTAATGTTGCGCCTTCAGGCATCGTGAACTGTGCACCTTCCATCAGCTGTGTATGAACAACGGCGAAATCGGTCGCCATATAAAGCGAGAATGCAATCATAACGGTACCTGCCAAAACAGAGTGAACGATGTTTCCACGCAGGAAGCCAACAACAAAGGCAACATAAAATGGTATTGTCGCCAAATCACCAAACGGTAAAACCCTGTTTCCCGGTAGGATTACTGCAAGTAAAAGCGTGATAGGGACTAGAATGAGTGCTGTCGATAATACTGCCGGATGTCCAACAGCAAGCGCCGCATCCAACCCGATATAGAGTTCCCGGTCGCCATAACGTTTTTGAAGGAAATCCCGGGCAGCTTCCGAGATTGGAATAAGCCCTTCCATCAATATTTTCACCATGCGCGGCAATAGAAGCATCACTGCGCCAAGTGAAATCCCGGTCTGGAAAATCGCGCCCGGATTGTACCCTGCTAACAGCCCAATAACACAGCCGAGAATAAGCCCCATCATCATCGGTTCCCCAAAGATGCCAAAACGTTTTTGGATCGATTCCGGGTCAGCATGCAAATTTTTAATGCCTGGAATTTTTGATATAACCATTCCAACAAGAATGCCAATTGGCGCAAATGCCGCCGTTGAGCCAGTTGGCAATGAAATACCTTCAAGCCCGTAAAACTTGGCTACCATTGGCGCGGTTTTATCCGCTACGTACAAAACAACAACCTGATACAAAATCGTACAAAGAATTGCAAACCACCAGCTGCCTGTGACGATATAGCCAGTCGCTCCGGCTGCGATAAAATGCCAGTAGTTCCAAATATCAATATCTAACGTTTTCGTCAATTTAAGTAAAATCAACCCGATGTTTACAGCCAAACAGATTGGAATCAAAACGGCTGCTACCGGTGAAGCGAATGACAGCGCTGCTGCAGACGGCCAGCCGGTATCGATGATTGTCAAGTTCAAGCCGAACCGCTCAACCATTTGCTGCGCGGCCGGGCCCAGGTTCGTAATCAGCAAGTTGATGACCAAGTTAATGCCAACAAAACCGATTCCGATAATGATGCCGGACTTAAATGACTTCTTGAAGCCCAGACCAAACAGCATGCCGATAATTAAGATCGCAATCGGCAAAATAACCGTTGGCCCTAAATCCAAAATGGACTGTACAAACCCAAATACGTTATCCATGATCAATCCCCCTGTCTTCTCTTCTTACTTACGGTCAGTTTTTTAAATGATCAAGAATTTTTTGGTCGAGCTTGTCCATGCCAATGCCTGTAATATAGGCCGTCGCAATTTCAGCTGGAATTTGATAAGTAGTCGGCAAAATTGTTGTTGATACAATTAAGTCCGCACCATCTTGACGAGATGCCACTTCTGAAATTTTGCACTGTACGACTTCTGCCTGAATACCGTTATCTTTCAATAAATTTTCCACGCGATTACAAACGACAGTTGATGTTGCGATACCTGCTCCACATGCGACTAATATTGTTTTTTTCATAATAAATTCTCTCCTTTATGCTGTTTCCAGCTTATTAAATAATTGATGGATCTCTTTGCAATTTTTCGCTGCTGAAATCTTTTCATACGTTTCTTCATCCTGGACAATTTGCATGATTTTCTGCAAAATAGCCAGCTGGCTGTGTGGTTCATTTAAGCCGAGCATCAAAATCACTTTCACTTCAACTTCTTTTGATTTATCATCCATAAGCTGAAATAAAACAGGTTCTTTTAAGGTGATCACACCGATAAACTGTTCAAATACACATTCTGGATCGGTATGCGGAATCGCAATGCTGTACTTGTCCAAATTCAAGCCAGTCGGAAACGTTTCTTCCCGCTCTTTAATTTTCGGCAAAAACGATTCACTTACATATCCGCGCTTGAATGCTTCTTCATACATTAAATCGAACACATCATACCGGCTGTCGCAGGACACATCCAGCTTGATTAATTCATCTTTCAAAAACTGCGCCAATGGCAAGATAACCACTTCCTTTCATTATGGCTGGGTATGATGCTTCAACACTTCGTGGATAGCTTGTGCGCTGTCCATTTGCGTCATTTCATGTATTACGTCTTTTTTATCTGCCAGCTTCATCAGTTGAAGCAATGCGTTTAAATGCTGGCTTTTATCCACCGCGGCAATCACGACAACAAAATGGACGATATGATTTTTGTCGAATGAAAGACCTTTTTTTAATTTCAGCAGGCTCATCCCAACCCTTTGCACGCCATGTTCAGGCGCCGCATGTGGAATTGCGACATTCATTCGAAGCAAAATGTGCGGGGAAATAGATGGATATTGCTGCTTCATCGTCTTAATATAATCCGCCGTAATGAGTCCACCCTCCAGCAGTGGCTGTGAAGCTCGTTCGATCGCTTCATGCCAACTGCCTGCTTCCTCTTCTATCACGATCATATCCGGATGGATAAAATCAGGCAGCCCATAATCTGCTTTCACTTTTGTTTCCTGTTGATTTGGCTGTGTAAAATAGGATTCCAGTGATCGTTCCAGCTGCTTTGGATCTTTAATATCTGCATATTTGGCGATCGTGTTCATTAACTGGTCCACATTGATCACCGGCATCTGGAGGCTGAACACCTCCTTCATGACCCGCTGCCGGAGCGTCATTTTCTCAAGCTCGGAAATAAAGTGATGAACAATAAACAACTGCTTATTGGTTTGAAGCGGTACGGGAGAAAAAACAAGGTCGAAGCCATCATCCATTTGCTGAAATTCCCGAATTGACAGCGCGCGATGAAAGTAAAATTCCGGAAACAATTCTCTTAGTGTATTGTCCATTAAGTTCGAAATGGACACACCGTTCGGACAAACAACAACCGCTTTCTTTTTTAACGGAATCGTTTCACCACTGTTAATTAAGTGCCCCCCGATAAAAACGGTCACAAACATTATTTCACTTTCAGGTATTTCACAGCCGATGTATTCTTCAAGCGGCTTGATTGAATCTTTAACAATATAGTGAATCGCTTCAAACTCTTCACTTACTTTTTCAATCATGAAATAATTTGTAGTTAAATGATATTTGATCCGGTAATAAGCAGGCTTGATATGAAGAAACAGCTTTTCCAAAAGCCTGCTTTTATCTTTGAGCGTGATGCACGCCTGTCGTTCAAATAAGCTTAAGCTCTCTGCCAGTGCTTCTTTTAAGTGCGGAATTTCACGGTCTGTCAATAATTGAGAAGTCAGCACGTTAGATGTCAGCAGCTGCAAGGCGAAAAACAATCGTTCTTCTTTGGAGAGCTCTTCCAGTTCATCTTTAATTAACAATTCCGCTGCTTCATATTCTTTTGTATCCGAAAGGGCTTCATAATCAATGTGATGAGAACCATCGATCGTATGGCCGTTTTTCACCCGTTTCAGTAAAATGGCGATGATATATGGAAGGATCCGCATCCGCTCGTCACTAAATTGAAGCTGAAGCCGTTCTTCCACATCCTCTATTTGCTTTTGAAGCTTTTGCACATCTTCTTCAGCAATACCACCAAATTGATAAATATATGATTCGCCCTTGTAGATATCGAATATTTTCCGAAGTGCATCAACAAGCAAGCGTCTTTTATCCCATTCTCTTCCCGAGACAACATAACCATTGAGACGTGAATAGACGATTTCTAAATCATACCGGCCCACAATTTCCTGTACGTGCTTCATATCGCGGAGAATTGTATTTTTGCTGACATCCAGCCCGATGGAAAAGTGGATAAGCGATAATTCTTCGCTTGAGCCGAGAATCATTAAAATGATCACATATGTCCGCTCTTTTTCAGAAAGAATGTAAGTAGACTGCGTTTGCGCAACTGGTCTTTTCACCAGCAGTTCCATTAAAATCGGGCTTAATAAAAACTTTCCGCTTTTTGTCCGTTTAATAGCTGGATAACTATTTTGTTCGAGCCAGTCGTTTATTTTCGTAAAGCTATAGCCGATTTGCCGGCGCGATAATGCGTATTTATCTTCAAGCTCTGCATTTGATATTTCTGGATTTCCTAGTACATCCTCTAGTATTTGATTGCTCCTTTCATCCAGGTACATGATGTCATCTCCCTTCGCTGAACCTAATTCTATCACTTGAAACAATCATTTTGTTTGCGCTTTCATCCTCATTTTGCGCTGATTCATTGTACAACATGATGATGAATAAGAAAAAGCCTCGGCAATCAGTTTTTAAACTGACAACCGAGGCAAAAAAATGAATCATTTATAAGATATTTTTAAATTGTTTCATTTTTTATAAAAAGACTGCCGCATTATTACATTGCGACAGCTTTACCTTATTTACTTCGCTTCCCCTGGTTCACGATGCAGCGGCGGCGGCACAAGCCAGCCTTTTTCTTTGTTAAGTTTTAGGATTCCACCGCCATATTTTGCTTTTTCTCCATGAAAACGAGCATACAGCGAAGCAACGTCTTCACGGATGCATTGCGCCATCGCTTGGCTGCATGCTGCCACTCCCACGACAACGTCCCGGGAGAGCGTTGCCGCAATTTCCGGATCGGTAAAGCGCGCTCCATCAGGAATGTCATTAAGATCTGCCTTCGGACGATCTGGCGGGGCTGGCGGCAAAGCAATTCCATTTGCTTTTAACACTTCGTCATATGCCATCGCTTCTTCTTTTGAAAGCCTGATTCCTTGTTCAACCAGCTTTTTCAAGTCACCGTCTCCCGTATGGTTCAGCAATGTGCTGTAACCAGCCGCCATCCCTTTCGCTGAAAGCGATCCTACCCATAATGTATACACTTCGCCATAATGAAGAGGTTCATCTTTTGGATTCCCGCTTAGTATACCCATATTATCCCTCCATCAGAAATTAAATTTGTGCGCATGCACCTGAATAGTATTTTCTGATGAAGGATGGAATATGTAGCTTTCTTTTTAAAGCGTGCGGTCACCATTTTTTTGCGTGCAGTCGAGCGACTTGTCTTCAAGCGTCGTAATACCACCCTCTCTATTTCTAGGTCAGGGGTTTTCACACACTGGCTGGTTGTGATCCATGAAATATTGTTTAAATTCGTTAATAAGCTGAACAACTTTACGGAAAACCTCTTCATTTTCGGCACGCCCCGTTTTAAAAAATCGGTGTCTTCAATTTTCCGCCCGCGACACCAGCAACAACATTTTCCGCTGCAAGCATCGCCATTTTTTTGCGTGTTTCTTCTGTCGCAGATCCGATATGGGGAAGCGTCACAACGTTCGGCATTGAAAGAAGCGGATTGTCCCGCTCAACCGGCTCCTGCTCAAATACATCCAGCCCTGCCCCTAAAATTTGCTTTGTTTGCAGCGCCTCAATTAATGCAGGTTCGTCCACAACCGCTCCACGTGAAGCGTTGATAAATATAGCTGTTTTTTTCATTTGGGCAAATTCATTTTTGCCGATCATTCCTTTTGTCTGCGGTGTGAGCGGGGTCATCACACAAACGAAATCCGACTGTTCAAGCAGCTCCTCCACCTGACAATATACAGCGTCATATGTACTCTCCGCTTGTTCGTTTCGCGAACGGTTATGATACAAGATAGTCATGTCAAAGCCAAAATGCGCTCGTTTGGCAAGTCTTGAGCCGATGCCGCCCATCCCAATAATGCCTAGTTTTTTATGGTGAACGTCCACTCCAAATTGATGATCTTTAAAGCCACTCTCTGTCCAGCCGCCTGTTTTCACAAATTGATCCAGTTCCGGCACACGGCGTGCGGCTGCCAGCATCAGTGCCACGATGGCATCGGCAACTGTGTCGTCTAGTACACCCGGTGTATTCGTCGCTCTGATGCCGCGTTTTTTCAAAAGCGAAATATCCAAGTTGTCATATCCGACCGATTTGTTCGCAATCACTTTTAAATTTGGCGCCTGATCCAACAATGCTTCGTCCACCTTTAAACCCGAACCAATTAAGCCATCAGCCCCTTTTAGTGCTTCCAAAAATTCCGGCATCTTTTCTTTATATCCCGGGAAATAATGAACGTCACATGATGCCTGGATATATTCAAGTGCTTCTTCGTACAAACGATTGTAGACGACAACAACTGGTTTCATTCGCTTCATCCCTCCAACTTCACTTTTCGCAATTCATCCATAAATGCCGGCTTGCGTGAATATGAATATCGCAACTCCATCATTACTTCTTCTGCTGGTTGACGATTACAGCTTGAAGAAAAATGTTCAATGAGATTTGCTTCAATCCGGTATTGATTCCGGGTTGAAGCCATTTCGGCCCTGCCTGTAATATACTAGCGATACAGCGCCTTCGTCTCCTCTGAATACTTCTCATACAAATACACAGCGTAGTCTTTAATGTACTCGGGCTCCCTTTTATAATAATAAAGTACCTCTCCAAATTGTTCCTCTTCAATCATCTTTTGTAAATACAAGTATCAGAAAAAGATTGTTCAAATGAAGCTAAATTCATGAAAATACTCCTTTCTGTGCTTTATTAATTAGTGTAGCATGATATATTTGGGCTCACACGAAAAAAAGAGAAGGCGGCATAATTCACTTAATACCAAAAAGCTATTATAGGAGATCATCTCTGTTTTAAATAAAGAAAAGCATCCCAAAAGTCAGCAATACAGACTTTCAGGATGCCTCTGTTTTTTTTAATCAATTTTGCGAATTTCTTCTGTCTGCCGGTCAACAGTGTGCGTGTTTAAATATCGTTTTGCTGACACAAGACACTGCCTTGCAAATTCTTCGTATCCGAGTTCTTTTAACCGTTTCGCGTGCGGCAATTCAATGGAATAGGGCACTTGCGGAATGCGACTGAGGATCGAGGCAACATCAATACCGCCTTCACCAACGTATGACCGTTCTTCCCGCAGAATGCGTGTCATTTCTTCTGTTGACTCCGGAATGGCGACCGGCGCATCACATAAGTGGACATACCGGAACCATTCACGCGGCAGCGAGTCGAGGTCTTCCACTTTTTCCCTGGATCGTTGAAAATGGTGAACATCAATCATCAGCCCCGCGTTTTTTTTATTGACCGCAGTCAATATATCGACTGCACCTGCCAGCGTCGAAACACCGGCAATCGGCACAAATTCTAAATCAATCGTCAGGCCGAATGGCTTTGCCAATTCACAAAGCTCCACAAAACGCTCCATCGCAAGAGAACGATCCTTCGTCCAAACGCTGCTGAGCACATGACGGCCGCCAAGCTCCGCTGCCACTTCCATCGCCGGCTGATAGCTTTTCGGGTCAATGTCCTCACAAATGCGGGCAAGCTCAATATCCAGCAGTTTCATTCCCGTATCAGCCATTGCCTTTTTCGTTTCGCACAGAAGCGTCCTGCTCTCTGTCAATGAAACATCGTGCTCGCCCGGCACCCCCATATGAATCGGACGCAGACTGATAAAATCATATCCTGTTTTAGCCGCAATATAGGTCATTTCAGGCGGCGGGCAGCCAAGAACGGTCAAATACGCGAGTGAAAACTGATTGGTCATCTGTTTGCTCCCCCATTCATTAGTTCGTTGAGACGTGGTGGACGGTTTTTCCTGGCGAATAAATATCCATGATGTTCCAGTGTCCCGCAGTCGGCACCGGATTGTTGAGCATAGCAACATCAATGACGACCGGCTTATTCGCTCCAATCGCCGCTTCCAAAGCCGGCTTAAATTCTTCTGCTTTTTCAATTTTCACGCCTTCTACTCCATACGCGCGGGCAATGGCTGCGAAATCCGGTGATTTTTCAAACAACGTGCCGAGCGTCGTGCCATAATGGGCTTTTTGCAGGCCGGCAATTGTGCCGAATGCAGAGTTGTTCATGATGATCCAGATTACCGGAATATTTTCTTCCGCTGCTGTTGCCAGAAGCGCCGGGTTTTGCCCGAAGCCTCCGTCACCGACAAGGGATACAACGACGCGGTCCGGATGGGCGAGCTTTGCGCCAAGTGCTGCAGGGGCGCCGAAGCCCATTGTCGCGAAGCCGCCTGGTGTTAAAATGGTGCCTGGTGTTAAAATGTCAAACTGCTGTCCGACGCCATTTTTGTTCCAGCCGACGTCCGTCGTAATAAACGCGTCACGCGGGAGAACATCACGTACATCCGCTAAAATACGCTGCGGCTGCATCGGGAAGCTGTTGTCTGTCGCATATTTTTGGTTGCTTTCTTTAAATGCTTTTTTCTCTGCTGCAATTTCTGCTTTTAGTTCTTCATTTTGACGTCCTTCCGGCAGAATGCGTTTCGCTACGCGATTCAAGACCATCAAAGCTTGCTTCAAGCCTGCTACTGCGCCAATTTCAACCGGGTAATTACGGCCGATCTCACTCGGTTCAATGTCGATCTGAATCAGTTTTGTCGGTGGGAAGTTAAACGTAAAGTCTTCTTCCCACGAGCTGCTGTCTGCTTCCGCAAAACGGGTGCCGAGGGCAAAAATATAATCGGCTTCCTTACATTTGTCGTTAATGAACTTCGTGCCCCAGAAGCCGGTCATGCCGAGCACGAGCGGATTGTCATCCGCTACGGCGCCCTTGCCCATCAAAGAATGCGCTACCGGGATATCTAAGTGGTTGACGAATTCCGCCAGTTCTTCCGCCGCATCCGCAAGCAAAATACCGCCGCCCGCGTAAATGACTGGGTTTTGGGCCTCCAGCAATGTGCGAATAATCGTTTCCGCTGTTTCTTCATCAATCGATGGTTTTTGAAGCGACTTCGTGTGATGGGTTTGCTTTTCGAATAGCGCCGTATCGATTTCTTTTGAGAAAATGTCCATCGGCACAGAAACAAGAACTGGACCCGGCGTACCCGTTTCTGCCAGCTGGAACGCTTTCTCTAAAATTTCCGGCAAAAGGTGCGGACTGTCTACGCGCCAGGCACGCTTTACGAATGGACGGTAAATTTCATACTGCGCGGCATCTGCATGAAGATTCACTTCCTGGTGCGGGTGCTTCCCGTAATAATGGCTCGGAATATCACCGGCAATAACCACCATCGGAGTACAGTCGAGCGCCGCGTTTGCGACACCTGTCGCCGCATTGGTGAGACCCGGTCCCACGTGACTGAGCACAACAGATGTCTGCTTTTTCGCCCGTGCATAGCCATCTGCCGCATGTGAGGCGACTTGTTCATGACGCACATTCACAAACTTGATCGAGCTTTTTTCAAGCTCTGTTAAGACTGCGATATTTGTATGCCCACAAAGACCGAAGATATGTTCAACGCCACGGTTTTCTAAGTATTTGACTAATTGTCGGGAGATCAATTCTTTCATGGTCGGAAATCCTCCTTGAAGTTCAAAATAATTTTGGCACACTGCCCGGCTGATGCCTTTTCATAAGCGCGTTCATATTCATGCAGCGGAATGATGTCGGCAATGACTGGATCAATCACAAAGTCCGAATGCCGTAAATAGTCAACACTTTGAGTAAAATCAACAGGAAAGTTGTAAATGATGCTGCCATGAATCGATATTTCACTGCGGACAATTTTTAAGATAGGCAGTGTTGCCTCTGCCGTTAAGCCGATTAACACAACGTCGCCACCCGGCTTGACGATATCGACCGCCTGCTCAACTGCCTGCTTGACACCGGCCGCTTCAATGACCACGTCAAATGCTGCATTTTGTGGGACATCAAATGGTGTATATGTTTGGATATTTCCATAAGCCGAAACATCTGCCAGTTTTGATTCGTTAATATCAATCGCTGTAATGGATGCACCGAGATGAGACGCGAGCGCAATCGCCAGCTGGCCTTCTGTTCCGCATCCGATCACGGCGACAGTTGTTTCATTCGTTATGTTCACCCGTTTAAATGCATGAACCACAACAGCGAACGGTTCGATTAAAACAGCCCGTTCATCTGACAATTCATCCGGGACCGGCAAAATGTATTTCGCTGAAATCGTAAATTCTTCCGCAAAGCCGCCATCTGTGTTCACACCAAGTGACTTTTTTGATATACAAAGATTGGTTTTTCCTTTTTGGCATTGCTCACATTCGCCGCAGTAGGAATTTGGCTGAATAACGACGCGTGTTCCAATTGGTACAGCAACATCTTCTCCTTTTTCAATAACGGTTCCGAGCAGTTCATGACCGGGCGTAATTGGATACGCTGCGTGGGCAATTTTCCCTTTATATACGCCAACGTCTGAACCGCAAATGCCGCCATAAATTAACTTTATTTTTACTTCATCCTGTTCAGGCTTCCGGGCGACGGCGTCTTCTTTTAACGATACATCGCCGGGTCCCGCCAAATATAAGCTGCGCATCTTCTTCACCACCACATCTTGATCGAGGTTTTGCTTTAATATACTCATCGCGTCACACCGGAAGCTGAAGCACGATCATTTTGGATTCGGTCATGTCTTCAATCGCAAAACGCGGGCCCTCGCGTCCGATGCCGCTGTTTTTCACGCCGCCATATGGCCAGTGATCCAGACGGAAATTAGATGTACCGTTAATAACCACGCCGCCGACTTCCAGTTCGTGTGCCGCTTTGTAAGCAAGGTCAAGCTGATTCGTGAAAATACCCGCCTGCAGGCCAAAGTCGGAATCATTTGCCTGCGCCACCGCATCTTCAAACGTTTCATATGGAATGATGCTGACGATCGGTCCGAATACTTCTTGACAGACGACATTCGCTGATTTCGGCGGATTCAGTAAAATGGTCGGCATGACGTTGGCGCCGTTTTGTTTGCCGCCCGTCACAATTTCAGCCCCTTCTTTTACAGCTAGATCGATCCAATCAATGATCCGGCCGGCTGCTTTTTCATCGACTAGCGTGCCAACATCGGTTGCCGGATCGAGCGGATCGCCGACTTTCAGCTTTTCTACTTCGGTTTTCAATTTCTCTTTAAATTCCGGAACGACATTTTGATGCACGTAAATGCGCTGCACTGAAATGCAGCTTTGACCGGAGTTGCTGAAGCCCGTTCTCGCACACATCGCAGCTGCCCGGTCCAAATCGGCATCTTCGTGAACAATCGTCGCCGCGTTGCCGCCAAGCTCAAGCAATACTTTTTTCATCCCTGCAATAGCGCAAATGTTGCGGCTGGCAACAATACCGCCAGTAAACGAAATGACGTTGACCCGTTCATCCTTGACGATGGCCTGGCCGCTTTCAACACCGCCGAGCACCATGTTGACCGCGTTTTTCGGAAATCCTGCTTCAAGCAAAAGCTCCAATAAAGCGGTTGCAATTAATGACGTCTGAGGAGCTGGCTTTAAAATGGTGCTGTTTCCCGCAGCAAAAGCCGGTCCGACTTTATGACAGACGAGGTTCAGCGGTGCGTTAAATGGTGTAATCGCTGCAATCACACCAACCGGAACGCGGAATGTGACAGCAATGGCATTTGTTCCTCGTTCAGACGCGTCACCCGGCATGCTTTGACCGTTCAGCCGTTTTGCTTCTTCTCCCGATAATTCAAGGGTTTCTACTGAACGGGCAACTTCATCCAGTGTGTTTTTCAGCGGCTTGCCAAGCTCCATTGAAATAAGGCGGGCAAATTCTTCTTTTCGTTCTTCCAACAAAACAGACGCTTTTTTCAAAATGCGCGCCCGTTCATGAGCCGGAATCGAAGCAATTTCTTTTTTTGTATTAAAAGCGGCTTGAAGCGCGTTTTCCGTATCCTCCATCGTGGCAATTACCTGGCTGCCGATCACTTCACCAGAGTACGGGCTTTTCATTTGGATCGTTTCACGGTTTCCTTCCAGCCATTCTCCGTTAATAAATGGTTTTGCTTTTTTGAATTCTGACATTCAGATCACCTGCTTTTTATTTATTAGATCGATCTAAAATTCCGCCTTTTAGTAGATCGATCTAATGAACGATCAAAATAAAAGACTTTCTTTATTGAAAGCGTTAACATCATCTTACATGAATTTATTTCATCGTGCAATACTTTTTACATTTTTCCGTTAACTATTTAGATGATCGAAATATTTCATGGACGGTTTTAAAAAACTTTGCTACGTTTAATTAATAATGGATCGATCCAGAAAGTGGTGAAAAAATGGTTTTAGTTCTATATCCCGCATTAATTATCTTATTTATACTGTCGGTTTTTATTGATGCTTCGTTGCTTCACTATATAGTTGGAGCTGTTGCCTTTTTGACACTCTTGACCGCTTCTTTAAGATCCCAAGGTCTCTACTTTTATTCAGGTCTTATTTTTTTTATTATTGGAGCCAGTCTTTTTTTCGTTCAAAATTTGCCCTGGTATTCTTTTTTCTTATATTTCGATTCAATGCTTGGCGTTATGTCTCTTTTTCTCGTGCTTCCTTTTTTAAATTCGATCATTCGCGTCGGCCATTACGATACAAACTTGAATGTTTTGCTCCGACGTGACATTCAGACGCTGGATAAGCTGTACCGTCGCAGTTTTATCGTTTCACACATGCTTGGGCTGTTTTTAAATATCGCGACAATCCCGCTTTTAAAAAATTCGCTTCAGCAAACGTTAAAAAAGCTGCCAAAAGAAACCGCGAACTCGTTTTTGTCCGGGAGTCTTTTACGCGGGTATGCACTGTGCCTTTCTTGGAGTCCTATGGAGGTCATGGTCAGTGCCTCACTCGATATGACTGGAAAAACGTACTATGAAGTGATCGTGCCGATGTTTTTGATCGTCTTGCTTTTCGCCGCAATCGACTACACTATTTCATTTTTTAAATACCGGGAATTCGGGCTGCACATTGCGGATGCGCTGCAATCAGCGGCGAATGTGAAACGAAAGATGATGGAAATGGGCGGCATGCTGCTGTTGTTTATTTTATTAACATCCGTTTTCCAGCACTTTTTCCAGAAAGGCTATTTGCTGTCTGTTGTCATTGTGATCATCCCGATTTCATTTTTTTGGGCGCTGCTCATTAAAAAGCAGAAACGTTACATACGCGTAACAATTCCCTACTGGAAAGAACGAACAGCAGGATTGTCCAATTATTTCTTTATGTTTTTAAGTGCAGGCTTATTTGTCAGCATGCTCGCAGAGTCCGGTGCCCTGTCCATTTTACAGGACGGGTTTCGCAGTGTATCCGATCAGACATTGCTGTTTTACTTTATGATCGGCTTGTATTTTTTTGTGACCTCACTGACTGGGTTTCACCCTCTTGTCTCGATTACATTGCTTGGGGAGCTGTTGCGGCCGGTACTGCCGGAAGTGTCTTCTGTATCATTGACGATCGTCCTCATTACATGCAGCCTGGCAACGGTCATGTACAGCCCATTTAATTTATCCGTATCTATTTTATCCGAACTTATGCGTGTCAATCCGTTTCACATTGTCCGCTGGAATGTACGATACGCTTTGCTTTATATGGGCGCCAGTATTTTAATTGCATACAGCATCGGGTTATTTTTTTAAAATTCCAAAAAATATTTACGATACTGCACGGCTGTACTATACTAAAAGGTAATTCATATTAGAGAGAGTAGTGTTTCGATTGAATAATGTGCGGACGTCTGCGAGACAGAAAACAATTGTGCTAATCGGTTTTATGGGTGTCGGCAAAACGACAGTCGGTGAGCTGGTGGCGAAGAAATTATACCGAACTTTTATTGATGTGGATAAAGAAATTGAAACAGATTTCGGCATGACCGTTCCGGAAATCTTTGAGCAGCACGGCGAGCCTTTTTTTCGCGATTACGAACAGAAAAAAACGTGTTCACTGGCGCAGGAAAAGCTGAAAGTCCTGTCAATTGGCGGCGGAGCCTTTTTAAACCCGGATATTCGGAAGGCGTGCCTTGATCATTGCATCGTGTTTTACCTTGATGTCGCCTGGGAAGAATGGAAAGAGCGGCTTAATCTCTTAATTGACAGCCGGCCTATTTTGCAAAGCAAAAACATTTCTGAAATTGAAGAACTGTTTTATAAGCGGCAGAGTGCTTATGCGATTAACCATTCAAAGCTGTCGATCAATCACCGGTCCGCGGAAGAAGTGGCTGACTTTATCGTTGACTCGTTGAAATATGCATGGGAATTATACGAACCGAATAACGTATAAAATAAGGACTGTCTCCTAGTTTGAGACAGTCCTTTTCAGATCGGATTTTAACCCATTTTTGCCTGTCCCTCGGGCTTAGGACTGAGTGTCGAACATGGACCGGCTTTCAGCATATAACTGCTATTCTGATCGGTTTTGCCGAGCAGCTGCTGTACGTCTTTTGCTGTTCCAATCATTTTGTCCAGATCAATGCCCGTTTTAATGCCCATTTCCTCGAATCCATGGACAAGGTCTTCTGTGGCAATATTGCCTGTAGCTCCCGGCGCATATGGACAGCCGCCAAGTCCCCCGACAGAGCTGTCAAAATGGATAACACCTTGCTGCATTGCCGCCACTGCGTTAGCAAACGCCATGCCGCGTGTGTTGTGAAGATGCATCGAAAACGTCATTTCAGGAAATTGCTGCTTTAATTGACCAAGATAGCTGTACACTTGTCGCGGATTGGCCATTCCTGTCGTATCTGCAAGCGATACTTCATCTATACCCATCTTAGTATATCGATCTAATACAGGCACTAAGCGGTCAACTGGCACAATGCCTTCATAGGGACATCCAAATGCTACAGAAATCGAACCGCCGACTTTTACGTTGTGCTTTGCTGCCAGCTCAATAATCGGCTCCAATGCATTTTGCGCCGCTTCCACGGTTGCATTCGCATTCGACAAGCTGTGTGAATCTGTTGCAGACAGCATAAGTTTCAGCTTTTTAATCCCGACATCAATTGCCCGCTGCGCGCCTTTTGCGTTTGGCACCAATGCGCGAAAGGCAATTCCGGTTAAGTCTTGTGAGCGCGATACCACTTCTTCTGCGTCTTTGAGCTGTGGAATCGCTTTTGGATGCACAAAAGACGTAATTTCCATTGATTTGACGCCTGTATCAGCCAGCCTGCGTATAATCTCCACTTTCGTATCAGTTGGAATCCAGTCATGCTCCGCCTGAAATCCGTCACGTGGCGCTACTTCACAAATCACAACTTTTTGAGGCAACAATAAATCATGCATTGGTTAAATAACCCCTTTCTCTTTTAAATCAGCCATTTTTTCGGCTGACAACCCTAATTTCCCGCTGAAAATCTCTTCATTATGCTCGCCAAGCTCCGGCGCCCGATAACGGATCGCACCCGGTGTAGCAGAGAAATTCGGCACAACCCCCGGTACTTTTACTTTGCCGAGGCGCGGATGCTCCACTTCAACAATATTTTGGCGCGCCGCATAATGAGGATCGTTGAAAATATCTTCAATGCTTAAAATCGGGCTGACCGGTACACCAAATGCATCCAGCTTTTCCTGCAGCTCCTGCTGTGTAAGCCCTTTAATAAAATCAATAACAATTTCCTGTACATCTGAATCATTTTGCAAGCGGACCGAATTTGTATAATAACGGTCATCTTCGAGCATATCCGTCCGGTTCATTGCTTCAGCCAGCCGGTTAAATGTAGAATCGGTGCTGCAAACGAGGACAACATACTTGCCATCTTTTGTTTCATACGTGCCGGCCGGGCTTGAATGACCCGCAAGTCCCGGGCTTCTGCCGCGTACTTTGCCGTTTTGATCGTACTCAGCAATTAAAAATTCAAGCATGCGGAAAATCGATTCATACAACCCCATTTCAACAACCTGGCCATCCCCGTCTTCATTCACATCACGATGATACAGTGCACTTACAGCCGCGAACGCTGCATAAATACCGGTAATGTAGTCAAGCAGTGAGTAGGAAGGGCTGACAGGCGGACGGTCCGGATAACCCTGCAAATACGTATGGCCGCTGAAGGCTGTCCCCGGTGTGCCAAATCCTGCTTTTTCACTGTAAGGACCTGTTTGTCCATAGCCAGAAACACGGATCAAAATTAATTTCGAATTAACCGCTTTCAAAACATCGTATCCGAGTCCCCATTTTTCCAGCGTTCCCGGTCGGAAGTTTTCGATCAGCACGTCAATATCTTGAATTAATTTCAGGAAAAGTTCTTTCCCATCTTCCGAGTGAATGTTCAATGTAACGGATTTTTTATTGCGGGCAAGACCCGGCCAGCGAAGCGCCTCTCCGTCCTTCCAAGGCCCTACCGTGCGGAGCGTATCGCCCTTATTTGGCAGCTCCACCTTTGTGACATCTGCCCCTAAATCCGCCAGCAATGTGGCCCCGAATGGAGCCGCGATCATTGTCGAAATGTCCAAAATTTGCACACCCGTTAACGGGCCAAAGTTCTTCCGTTCCATATTAATCCCTCTCTTTCAACACATTTTCACGTATATGGTGCAAGTGAACGTTCATCGCGTCTACAGCCGCCTGCGTATCTTTTCGCTTCACCGCGTTTAAAATGGCGCGATGTTCCTGAAGCGACTGCTCATACCGCTCTTCCGACTGTAATGTCTGCTTCCTGACCGGTCGATACATGCTTAAATTCGTTTCCATCAATGAAACAAAAACAAAGTTTTGTGTCGCTTCTGCCAGTGCCAGATGAAAGTTGCTGTCTGCATCGACTTTCTCGTCTGGATTCTTCAGCTTTTCTTCCATTGCTTTTAACGCTGCTTCCATTTTTTTAATATCTTTTTCTTCCGCCCGCTCACTCGCAAAAGCAGCAATGCTCGGTTCCAGTGCTTCCCGCGCCTCGATAAAATGCATCACAGCGGACTTCTCCAATACATCAACCGGATTAAAATGTACATTCACCGGTACGCGCTCGTCTACTTTTTGAATAAACCGCCCGCCTCCTGGCTTTGAAACGATCAGTCCTTCCGATTCCAGCACGCGGCACGCTTCCCGAAGTGATGTGCGGCTGCAGCCAAGTGTTTTGGCTAAATCCCGCTCTGCCGGCAGCCGGTCATTTGGTTTTAATTTTCCCTCTTTAATTAAATGCCGGATTTGCAGCACAATTTTTTCGTATATACGGGTGGTCCTCAGTTCATTGAACATCGTATCGCTCATGTTCAAAAGCCTCCTTTTTGGACTGTTGGGCTATTGGGCAGTCCAATTTATAAATCAAGTATATTCTGTATTAAAAACCCGGTCAAGTAAATTCTTTCATAATTGACATTTGATATCCCAACGCCTGATCTCTTCACAAAAAGAAGAGGACTGTTTTACTTAATCAGTCCTCTTCTCTGTTTATAGATTCGGTTTTTTTCCGGAAGATGTCCGCACGAACAATTCCGGTTCTAGTATGATCCGTTCTTCTTCACGCGCCTGATCTTTAATCCGTTTATGAAGCAAGTTTGCCGCATTTGTACCGATATGCTTTGGAAATGATTCAACTGTTGTTAAGGATGGATAAAAAGTTGCCGCTTCTAGTACGTTATCAAATCCAACAACCGATAAATCAGTGCCCGGCTGAAGGTTCAATTCCCTCATCCGCTGCATTACGCCAAAGGCAACGAGATCATTAAAACAGAAAACTGCTGTCGGCGGATTATCATGTTTTAAACTAGCATCAAGCGCCTGAGCGCCGCCTTCTCGTGTAACCGGACTTTGAAAGATCAATGTCTCATCGATGGACAGATCTGCTTTTCCATGAGCAGCTGTATAGCCTTCAAACCGCTTTTTCCAGGCGGATGAATCTGAAAGACCACCTAAAAACGCGATTCGTGTATGTCCATTTTCGATTAAATGGTCAATCGCCATCTCAACACCTTTTTCGTAGTTAATGCCAACGTAATCGCAATGGAGATTTGGGATTTCGCGAACAGCGGTGACGATCGGAACATTCCACTGGCGTATTTTTTTAACAGTCGCCGGTGAGTTATCGGATACCGGACATAAGATCACACCGCCAACCCGATGCTCGAGCATCGTTGATAACAACTTGTCCTGCTTGGCATCCGAATCAAACGTCGTCGCAAGAAAGACCGTATAGCCTTCTTTTTCAAGCTGGTGATGCACGCCTGTTAAAAATTCGGAGTAGTATGGATTGGCAAAGTCTGTGACAACAACCCCAATCGTAGACGAGCTTTGCGAGCGTAAATTAGCCGCTATCCGGTCATACACATAGCCGAGCTCCTGCATCGATGCCTGCACTTTTTTCTTCGTCGCTTCTGAAATGCTCGGGCTGTTCCGCACAATTAACGATGCTGTTGCCCTTGACACACCTGCATGGTCTGCTACTTGCTGCAGCGTTACACGTCCGCTTTTCTTTTTCATCATCCCCACCTGCCCGTTTCTCTTAACTTTTATTTTTATTATATAGAACACCGCTTACACATCAAAATAAAAATCACCCGCCCTCATAGAGCGGGTGAAGATCCTGCATCATTGTGAGAACCACTTTTTTCATCTTGTTAGGCAGCCTTTTAATCAGCATATCTACACCCAAATGATCCTTGTTTTTAAACGCGCCAATGGCTCCGAGAAATGTCAGCCAAATAAAAAGATACCGTGACATTTCTTCCGACCACGTAATTCCCGAGTTAAACAAATAACGGAGAACAACATTGCCAAAGACAAGAACGACCATAATGGCTAATGCGACAGCCATAATAATGTTCAACGAATTCTCTAAGTATCTCGATATTTTATTCATTTCTTCTCCTCCTCTCCAGCTAAAGCAAACTTAAATAAAAGTGTTTCATTATCATTCTTTTTTGAGAAAGAAAGCTAAGGGACATTTACATTCCTTAGCTTTCTTTTACGTTATTTATTTGACTTCATTCATAATTTGATCAACGAGTTCTTCCCCAACTTTTGATGTGTACTTGCTATAAACTTCCTTCGCTTTATCTTCAAAGCCTTTTCGTGCTTCTTCAGAAAGCTCTGTTACTGTCATTCCTTCTTCTTCAAGGATTGCAAAGGCTTCTTCGCTCTCTTTTTGGTTCAGTTCACGCTGGTAGTCTCTTGCTTCTTCGGATGCTTTCGTCACGATTTCTTTTTCTTCATCAGATAATGTCTGCATAAATTTGTCGCTAATCATAAAAACGCTCGCATTGTAAATGTGGTCTGTTTTTGTTACATAATCCTGTACTTCATAAAAATTTCCAGTTGTAATATTGCCTGCAGGATTTTCTTGACCATCTACGACTCCCTGCTCAAGCCCTGTAAATAATTCTGTGTATGGCATTGGAGAAGGATTTGCACCTAAGGTTTTCCAAAGATCAATATGAAGTTCACTTTCAAGCGTTCTGATTTTCAAACCTTTAACGTCTTCTACTGACTTTACTTCACGCTTATTATTTGTTAACTGTCTAAAGCCGTTTTCCCAATAGTTTAAACCAACAATTCCTTGGCTATCGAGCTTTGTTAACAAGTCTGTTCCAATTTCGCCGTCGAGTACTTTATAAGCTGTTTCTTCATCTTTAAACAAGTATGGGAAATCCAGCACTTCAAATTCTTTAACAAAACCAGCAATTGGACCTGATGACATTGTCGTTCCTTGAATAGAATTCATTTTCAAACCTTCAAATACAACACGGTCACCGCCAAGCTGTCCGTCCGGGTACACTTCAACTTTAATCGATCCATTCGTTTCTTCTTCAACAATTTCCTTAAACTTATCAAGACCTTTTGTTAAAGAACGGTCTTTCGATGTGGCAACTGCCATTTTCATCGTTTTTACTTCAGCCGCGCCACCGCTTTCACTTTCACCAGAACCAGAACAAGCTGCCAGAATCATCATTGTCATTGTCACAAGCAAAACTATTAATTTCTTCATTTTCCTACCCCCTTGTTTTTTCAAAAATAAGATAGCGCTTTCAAAAATCTGCATTTTTTAGATCGATCTAAAATTTAAGTAAAAAATTAGATCGATCTAATTTAAAGCAATACTTTTCCACACCTTTTGCGGAAGGTTGAGCATTGTAAGTAAGCGCTTCGTTTTTTTCATTCTATCCTAATCTTTTGAAAATTACAACGGTCTTTTTTTATTTTTTTAAAATAGAAAAGCCTCTTATCAAGGCTTTTCTGTCACATACCCCTCCTTCCCCGCTCCCATTCCCGCAATAAAAAGACCCATGACGGCTGCGATTAAAAGCAAAAGAGGGACCGTCCATCCATTCATCATGTCATGAAGCGCGCCAAATAAAGCCGGACCTAATGCCGCGAATAGATAGCCGGCAGATTGCGCCATTCCGGATAAATCAGCGGCTTCAAAGGAATTTCTTGTCCGCAAACTGAAAAACATCATCGCCAGGCTAAATGCACAGCCTCCTGCGGCGCCAATTAACATTACCCAAACCAAAATCCATTCTGTCCATTCGAATAAAATACCGCTCAGGCCCATCATCATAAACAAAGCTGCCACAATAACGAGTGGCTGTTGATTTTTCATTCGACCTGCAAGAATCGGTACGATAAATGTAAACGGCAGCTGCGTAAATTGAACAATGGAAAGCATCCACCCTGCTGATTCCGCATCAAGTCCCTGTTCTTGTAAAATATCAGGCAGCCAGGCAACAAATGAATAAAACAAAAGAGACTGAATACCCATAAATGCGGTTACTTTCCAGGCAAGGGCCGAGCCTTTCAGTGACGTTTTTTTGTACACGCTTTGTCCGGCTTTTAATGGTCGTCGAATGTAGCGCCACTGCGTGAGCCAGATCAGGATAGCGGCGCACGCCAGTATAACCGAAAAGCCTAGTGCTGCCCGCCAGCCAAGGTTACTTGAAGCAGCGATTGGAATGCTGAAACCGGAAGCGAGTGCTCCCGACAAGTTCATTGACGTTGCATAAAAACCGGTCATAAGCCCTATTTTATGAGCGAAATTCAATTTGACAAGTGCCGGCATAATGACGTTGCAAAGCGCAATAGCGATCCCAAGCAGAACGGTACCTGAAAACAAACCGGCTGCGCTCCCGGATGGCCGCAGCAGCAGGCCGGCTGTTAAAAGAAGCAGGGCACTGAACAGCACTGCTTCCATGCCGAATTTTCGCGCCAGCTTAGAAGCAAACGGCGACAATATGGCAAACGCCAGCAGCGGAATAGTTGTCAGGGCACCTGCCGCTATACTAGATATATGTAAGTCGTCCCGGATAATGGTTGTGAGCGGTCCGACGGAGGTGATCGGAGACCGCATATTCAGTGCCAGCAAAATAATACTGAACAGCAGAAAAAGCTGCCCGGTCTTTGAACGCTCTTGTTCTCTTTGAAATGTTTGGCTGCTCATTGTTTTTTCCTTTCCCGCTGTACTCTCTCAAAAAAACCCTGCCATTAATTGGCAAGGTTTCGTCGAATAAGATGAACGATAAACGTCCCTATAAACGCTATCGCCAAAATAATAAAGAAAATCGTATGGCTTATTTCGATATGCACAACGCTCAACAGCATTTTTGCCGATATAATCGCAATTAAAACATAAGCAGTCGTTTCCAGCTCTGGAATCCGGTCGATTAATTTAATAAACACACCTGCTACTGTCCGCATCATGAGGACACCAAGCATCCCGCCAAGAAGCAAAATCCACACTTCTTTGCTGATGCCAAATGCCGCCAAAACGCTATCGACCGAAAACGCAATATCCATCAATTCGACCGCTGCGACAGTTCCCCAAAACGGACCAAACAGCCGCACTAAAAACCCCATTTTGTTCCTGTCGCCGGACAGTTCTTCTTCGCTGCCTTTTTTAAAATGGCTGAAAGACAGCCATGCTAAATAAAGGGCGCCAAGAATTTTCACCCATTGGATTTCCATCAGCCAAACACCAAGACCGATTGCGATAAACCGAAACGTATATGCACCCAAAAGCCCGTAAAATAAGGCCTTTTTTCGTTTTTCTTCCGGCAAATGGCGTACCATCACAGCTAATACAAGCGCGTTATCCGCCGATAAAAGGCCTTCTAGCACAACGAGGGTACCAATTAACCCCCAGCTGACCGGGTCTGTTAAAACACGTATCCACATATCCCAGTCGAAAAAAGAGGCGTACGTATGAACGATGCTGTCGATTGCACCCAATTTAAAGGCCTTCTTTCACTTAATTTCCGTTTAGAAAGGTGACACAAACACCTTCTGGTACCGTTACTTCCGAATTCGCTGGAGTTAGCCGGCCTGTTTCCGCTCCACGTTTAAATAAAACGACATTGTGTGTCTTTTCGTGAGCGACAATTAAAAACATTTCTGTCGGGTCTAAATCAAAATCACGCGGCCAATCGCCTTTTGTCGAAACAATTTCCACTAAACGAACATCACGACCGTCCTCAAGCGTTTCAAATACCGCAATGCTGTTATGTCCACGATTGCCTGCGTAAACAAAGCGGCCATCAGACGAAATACGAATCGCACTTCCTTGGCTGTTTTTTGTAAAATCAGCTGGGATCGTTTTGTAAGAAGCAAGCTGCTCAAACGTCCCATCCTGTTCGTTAAATGCCAGCACCAGCACTTCATTACTTAATTCTGTCATCACGTATGCGACGCATTCAGTTGGGTGAAAGACGATGTGACGGGGACCAGCTCCAGGCTCTGCATTGAAAACGGCTTTTTTCAATAAATCTTCTCCCGCTACTTCATATGTCACAATTTCATCTGTTCCAAGATCGACTGCAATGACGTAACGCTCATCTTTTGTTGTGCCAAAAAAGTGTGTATGCGCTTTTTCCTGACGATCCGGATTCGGGCCTGTCCCTTCGTGCGTCGCCACATCAAGCAAATCAACCAATTTACCCGTTTCTGCGTTAATGCTGTACATTTCCGCTGTGCCAGTATGATATTGGGCTGTAAACGCACGCGTTCCATTTTTATTAAGAGTGACGTGACACGGTACCCCTTCACTATCAAGCACATCATTCAGCTTATGAAGCTGGCCGTTATCGATTGAAAACGCCGCAAGTCCGCCGCCTTTTCCGCCTTTTTCTACTGCGTATAAAAACTTCTCGTTTTCACTGATCGTTACGTATGTTGAATTGTTTACTTCCGCTGCAACTGCTGCGTTTGAAAGCTCGGCTTTTTCTGTATCAAGCTCGAACGTATGAATTCCTTTTCCATCCTGCTTTGTATAGGTTCCTATAAACCCTGTATAGATCGTCATGAAAGTGCCTCCGTTTCATATATCGTTCCTCTTTTTCATTATATACGACACAACTATTATACACCATGAAACTTGAATAAGTCTTTGGTGTTGTTTTGTCAAAAAAAATCTACACATTATTATTGTGGCGTTGCCATTGACTGTGAAGAGGAGCGCTCCTTATTTAGAATAAACAGCTGTTAAATGGGGATTCTATTGCTGTACTGCCTGAAAATGATAAAGGAGGATCTCTTCATGTCACATCAACGCCCGAAACCTGATGATCGTTCTGACAACGTTGAAAAGCTGAAAGATATGGTACAAAACACGATTGGAAACATTGAAGCAGCCGAGGAAACGATGGGTTTTGCAAATGAGAAAGAACGCGCGGCCATTAAAGCGAAAAATGCCCGTCGTGAAGAAAGTATTGAAGGTATGCGCAGCGAAATTCGGGATGAAGCCGCAGCGCGGAAAAAATAATGTAGTCCAAAATCATAAAAAGCGGGGTTGTCTCAAGTTAATTGAAACATCCCCGCTTTTCTTTTAGCAATACATTCAGGAAATTTTTCAAACTGTCCGGCCGTTTTTAACAGACTGACCAGACAGTTTTTTTGCTTTTAGATAAATGTAATTGTATAGTCTGCTTCAAAACGGCCGCCTTTTTCAAGCTTGTTTACACCCATTTTTTCATCTAGTTTTCCAGTCGTGTCCACCGTGTCGGCAATGCCGTACCACGGTTCAATGCAGACAAAGGGAGCCATCGTGCCTTGTGATTGATTGTAGCTTGACCAAATGCCGACAAATGAAAAACCAGTTAAATCAACATCAACGCCGTGACCGGTTTGATTAGAAGTAAGCGAAACACGATCGATGTGGCTGTAAATAAACGCATCATTTTTGAACAAGGATGCCTGAATAGAAATCGGCTCAATGCTTTCGACGGATTCTTTTTCTTTCACTAATGATTCGACCAGTTCATATTGCGTCACCCGCTTGCCCGGTGCCTTTGTAAAATTGAGTGTGTAGTCTGCCGCTTTGTCCTCACTTGTGAGCGGCACGTTAAAAGCGGGATGGGCACCAATGGAAAAATACATCGTTTCACCCTGCATATTGTGAATTTCCCAGCGGACATTTACTGATTGTTCGTTCAGCGTATAATGAATAACGGCTTGAAACCGGTATGGATAAACATCTAAAAAAGCGTCTGATGATTCGAAAACAAAAGAAACGTGATCTGCATCCTGCTCCTGTACAGAAAACTCTACATCGCGCAGAAAACCGTGCTGTGATAGGTGATAGGACTTTCCGTTTAACTTATACTGATCTTTCTTCAGCCGGCCGACAATAGGAAACAGCACCGGTGAAACGCGGCCCCAATAGGTGCTGTCGCCGTTCCACATATAACGCAGCCCTGTTTTTTTGCCTATGACCTCCCGCAACTCCGCACCGGACGTGGCAATGCTGACTTTTAGTTCTTCATTTTCAAGAATGATCATCGATAAACTCCTTTCCTATCCCTAAAATATTATTGCTTTTCTTCTGCTTCCCATTTGGCCACTTCTTCTCGTACGATCGGTGCTACTTCTTTGCCTAACAGTTCAATGGCTTTCATCACGAGATCATGCGGCATCGTGCCAACCGGGACGTGAAGCATAAAACGGGTAACACCGACATGTTTACGAAGATGAATAATTTTTTGGGCGACTGTTTTCGGATCTCCAACGTATAACGCACCTTCAAAGCTGCGGGCCGCATCAAAGCTCGACCGGTTGTATGGCCCCCATCCACGCTCTCGTCCAAGGTTGTTCATGACAGCTTGTGTGGACGGGAAAAACTGATCCGCCGCAAGCTCCGTGTTTTCCGCAATAAACCCATGTGAATGTGATGCAACCGGCAGTGTTTCTGGATCATGCCCCGCGTGAACCGCGGCTTTTTTATAAAGCTCTACAAGCGGAGCAAACTGTACCGGACTGCCGCCGATAATCGCCAGCACTAGCGGCAAACCAAGCAGACCAGCACGAATAACAGATTCCTGATTGCCACCGCTGCCGACCCAGACAGGAAGCGGGTCCTGCACCGGACGCGGATATACGCCCAAATGGTTGATGGACGCACGGTGCTTACCTTGCCACGTCACTTTTTCGGATTCTCTAATTTTCAATAATAAATCCAGCTTTTCTTCAAACAGCTCATTATAATCTTGCAGATCATAGCCGAAGAGCGGAAAGGACTCAATAAATGATCCGCGTCCCGCCATAATTTCCGCACGGCCGTTTGATAGGGCATCGAGTGTCGCAAAATCCTGGAACACCCGCACCGGGTCAGCTGAGGATAGCACTGTCACCGCACTCGTCAGCCGAATGCGCTTTGTCTGTGTTGCCGCCGCGGCAAGCACGACTGCTGGAGAAGACGCCGCATAGTCACTGCGGTGATGTTCACCCACGCCAAACACATCAAGCCCTACTTCGTCTGCCAAAATAATTTCTTCTACCACTTCACGCAGCCGCTGTGCATGGCTGACGACTTCGCCTGTTTCCACATCAGGCGTCGTTTCCACAAATGTGCTTATACCTATTTCCACTAATTCCCCTTCTTTCCATCACCTTTTATTTTCACTTTTTAAAAGTACCATGATTTTTTCATTCAACAAACTATTTTGGGTTTTAACGATTAAATGCCCAAAGTCTTTATTTTATTCTTACTCTTAATCAAAAAGAACCAAAAATAAAATGAGAGTCGGATTCTATCTACCTGGAATCCAAAACCACAGCCACGGAATCCGGCTCGAGAAAGATAGTTATGAATAAAACGCCATCCCCACAAGTCCAGCCATGGCAATGACATACGCCGGATGTGTCCCTCTTTTCACTAATGAATAAAGAGACATGATAAAAATTCCCGTTAAACTCGCCGTATGCAAGTTTACTTCCGCTGCCATGCCGGTTGACAGCGCGAATTTTACGGACGCAAAAAGAATAAGTGCAATGACAACAGGGCGCAAACCATAAAAAATAGATTTCATGACACGGTTGTGATTCAAACGGTTAAAAAATGAGGCGACGATTAACACAAGAATAAGTGATGGAAGGACCATCGCAAGAGCAGATATTGCCGCTCCCGCCCAGCCTGCCATTTGATAGCCGGTGAAGACGGCGGTATTTGTCGCAATCGGTCCAGGTGACATGCCGGCAATCGCAACAATGTCAGTAAATTTCTGCGTTGTCATCCAGCCCTGCCAGACAACTTCCGTTTCAATAACGGGAATAATGGCGTAGCCGCCGCCAAATGAAACGAGGCCAGTGAGAAAAAAAGTCTTAAATAACAGCCAGAGCATTAGATATCCGCCCCCATGAAATACTCAATCTGCTGTTCATGGTCATCCACTGCCGTTTCGATGCCTAGCCGGTCTTTAATGCCGATAAGCAGGATACCGGACACCGCGCCTAACGCGATAACGAAAACAGGATGAAAACGAAAAAACAGGAGCAACATGAAAGCAGCTGCCGCAACAGCGAATGTCGTTTTGTCTACAACCGCGCTTTTGCGCATTTTGAACGCCGCGAACACAATGAGCGCCACAACCGCGGGGCGGATGCCTTCAAATGCCGCTTCCACTTTCGGATGCCCGCTGAAAAAGACATAAAAAATGCTGAGCGCAACCACGATAAAAAACGTCGGAATCATGACACCGATTGTAGCAGCAATGGCCCCGGTGATCCCTGCGATCCGGTAGCCGATAAACGTGGCCGCGTTAATCGCGATCGCGCCCGGAATGGAACCGGCCAGCGCAAATAAGTCGGTCACTTCTTCTTCCTCAAGCCAGCGCTTTTCCTCAACGACTTCCCGCTGAATAACCGGGATCATCGCATAGCCGCCGCCAAATGTAATTGGTGATAGTTTAAAAAAGGTCAGAAAAATTTGAAATAATAGCTTCATCATCATCACCTCTTCTTTTCATTTTACCACCGCCCATTTTCAAATTCCCGGTTTTCTTCCTTTTCGTTAGGGAAAAGGAAAAGCAATCTCTCTAATGAAAGGATTGTTTTGATGACTAAAATGATTTATGGAAATACGCCATGTTTTTTAGGAGCAAAAAATTTAGTGAACAAGGATCGTTTGGATGAAGTTGACGCTGTTGTTTATGGTGTGCCGTGGGAAGGCGCTGTGACATGGGGCCATTACACGGGGTGTGAACTTGGTCCAAAGGTGATGCGTTTAAGTTCAGGACGCTACAGCGGCTATTTGCCGGAGCTTGACCATATCGATGTATTTGAACATTTGAAGCTTGGCGATATTGGCGACGTCGATGTTGTGCCGGCGGATGTAGAAGAGACGATGGACCGGATTACAAATTTCACCGATCCTCTTTGGAAAAGCGGCAAATTTTTAATCGGACTGGGCGGTGACCATGGTGTGACCTTTCCGATTGTAAAATCGTTAACGAATCAAGGAAAAAAAGTCGGCATCATTCATTTAGATGCCCACTATGACAACCTGCCGTCTCATGACGGCGACCCGTATGCGCGATGCAGCCCGTTTATGCGGCTTTATGAGCAGGAGGGTGTTCGGAATGAAAGCATTATCCACGCTGGTATCCACGGTCCCCGCAACAAACCGGAAAGCGGCCGGAACGCGCGCAATGCCGGTGCAGTAACAGTGACGGTCAATGATATTCGGGAGCATCAAGATTTAAAAGCACTTGGCCGTAAACTGCATGAAATGGCCTCCAAATATGTTGACTGTGTGTATTTAAGCATTTGCAGCGACGTTCTTGATTACGCGTTTAATCCAGGCGGACCAGTTGATGGGAATGGACTGACATCATATGAGCTGTTAACGCTTGTGCACGAGATTGCCAAGCAGGGCATTATCGGCATGGACTTTGTGGAAGTGTATCCGCAGCAAGACCCATCGCAGTTTTCTGCCCATTTATCATCCACGATTATTTTGTACGCGCTCGCTGGACATATATTAGGTCCGCACGATGCGAATCATGAAGGCGTTGCGACGGCCCAGACGGTTTAGTCGGGCGAACTTTCCCGCTATGTAAACAACAAAAAAGGAAGTCCCGGCAGCCGGGACTTCTTTTTTTATTTTAATTTTACTGTCAGCACCGGTGTTTCGCCGGCAACTGCTGAGATATTTTCATGTTTGTCCATGTTCTGCACGATGTCGCTATTTGAAATAATCATCGGCGTGATGATGCTGGCTGCTTTTTCACGGACGAGTTCAAGGCTGTACGTAAGCAGCACGTCGCCTTTTTTCACATGATCGCCCTCAGAAACCTGCACATCAAATCCTTCACCTTTCATATTCACTGTATCGAGACCGACGTGAATTAAAATTTCAAGCCCGCCCGCCGCCTCAAGACCGATCGCATGCTTTGTTGGAAAAACATTCAGCACTTTCGCATCAGCTGGTGCAACGACTTTTCCTTCTGATGGGTTAACCGCTATGCCGTCGCCCATCATCTTTTGAGAAAAGACTGGATCGGGTACTTCTGTTAATCCAACCACGTCACCGGTCATTGGCGATACAAGCACTACTTCAGAGACATTTTGTGTTGAACCGCTCTCTTCTTTACCACCAAACAGCTTATTTAAAAATCCCATAAATTATTCACTCCTTTTTTCTTTTTATTCCCTAAAGATGACTTTTTAAAAACGATTTTATTTCTTCGATAGAAGGCATGGAAGCAGCTGTGCCTGTTTTCGTTACTGAAAGCGCCGCAACCGCCTGTCCAAACTGAACGGCTTCTTCGACTGGCATACCGCTGCTGAGAGCATGAGCAAACCCGCCGTTAAACGCATCACCGGCTCCTGTCGTATCCACTGTTTTTACCGAGAACCCTTCAATAAGTTTTCCATGACTGGTGCCATCCGATAAATATACTCCCTTTTCCCCGAGTGTAATGATGACAATCTTTACTCCTTTTTCATGCAAAAAGTTCGCTGCTTTTTGTGCAGACAGTTCATCTACTACATCAATGCCAGTCAATCCCCGGGCTTCTGTTTCATTCGGCGTCAAATATGTAACGTGCTGCAGCCACTCAGAAGGGAATAGCAAGTACGGCGCCGGGTTCAGCAGAACCGGCACATGATGAACAGAAGCCTGCCCGATCGCCGTTTCAATTGCTTCTAAGCTGATTTCTAGCTGGAGCAGCAAAATATCCGCCTTTTTAATGGCAGTCTCAGCATCTATCACATCTAAACGTTTCATCGTTCCACATGCACCTGGCGCTATGACAATATCGTTTTCACCACAATCATCGACCGCAATAAGGGCTGTCCCCGTCGCTTCTGTTTCACTTCTTTGTACAAATCGAACGTCAAATCCTTCCCGTTCAAAGTGCCGCATCGCTTCCTCGCCGAAAACATCAAGGCCAATTTTTGTTATAAATGTAACGTCTGACCCGCTTCTAGCCGCGGCTGTAGCTTGATTGCCCCCTTTACCGCCGGGTCCCATTTGAAAAGGCCCGCCCAAAACTGTTTCGCCTGGCACCGGCAAATGCGGCGTCCGGCTCATCAAATCCACAACGTAGCTTCCAACAACTGTTACATGCCCCATTCTGCTCACCCCATAAATTAAGCATAAAAGAAAAAGGCCCCAAATGCCAACGAAAGGCAGAAGAAGCCACTTTTTTATGCTGGGCGCTCGTTATGAAACGCTTTCATTTTTTGAAGAAAGAAATTTTCCTGTTCAAGCCGCTTTCCTTCTATAAATTCAGCTCGGGCAATTTCTTTCACTGACGTAACGCCATTATGCTTCACACCCGGCATATCTGCCGCCTGATCCATAACCACCACTGGTGTATAGTGTGCCTCTGTTACCAAATAGCGTGCCACACTAATCTCATTCCGCTTACCTACATGACCATACCGTAAAACCACCTTCCAATATTTCCATCCCATATCGATCCCTCCGATTTTATATATTATGTACTATATACCCGTTTTAGCCCAAAAAACACAGATTTTAGCGAAGGAAAATAATTTGTTCACACGAATCTTTATTGTAAAAAAATGAATTAGACCGTGCTTCAGAAAAAAAGAATCGTTCGCGGTTATGTTTCTGGATTTAGACCGGTTTAAAAACGTCAATGATACGCTTGGCCATAACAATGGTGACCTATTGTTAATGAAAGTAGCGGACCGGCTTCAGAAATGCCTTCGTCAGACCGATATCGCGGCAAGACTGGGCGGAGATGAATACGCCATTCTACTCCCTTCTATTAAGCAAGAAAAAGCCGGATCGATCGCTCAACGAATTTGTGAAGAAATGAACCATTTTTTCCCCATTGAAAACCTTGATATTTTCATTAGTACAAGCATCGGCATCAGCGTACATCCTGATGATGGGAAAGACATGAAAACGCTGCTTCAAAATGCCGATGCCGCTATGTATTTTGCCAAAGAAAGCAACAAAAATAATTATCAGTTTTTTACGATCGATTTGCACCGTGATATGAGCAATAAAATGATACTGGAGAGGGAAATGCACCGCGCCGTTGAGGAGCAGCATTTTCACCTGGTTTACCAGCCTCAAATCAATATGGCGGCCAATAAAATGATCGGTGTTGAAGCGCTGCTTCGGTGGAATCATCCAAAAATCGGCTTCATTTCTCCTATTGAGTTTATTCCACTGGCGGAAGAAACGGGCTTAATTATTCCAATGGGCACCTGGGTGCTTGAAGCTGCCTGTGCTCAAAATAAAGCGTGGCAGGAAGCGGGATTGCCGCCGATCCGCATGAGTGTGAATGTGTCACTTCGGCAACTTATGCAGCTCAATTTTGTCGAGCAGGTCGAACAGATTCTAGATCAGACCGGCCTTGCACCTGAATGGCTTGATATCGAAATTACCAAAAGCATGACGGCGGACGTATCCCATGCCTAGCAAGTATTGAGCCGTCTGCGCGGCATTGGCATCCATGTCAGTATTGGTGATTTCGGCACCGGCTACAGCTCGCTCAGCTATTTAAGCAAGTTCCCTATCACCAAATTGAAAATTGACCAGTCCTTCGTTCGTGATTTAGCCCAAGATCGACAGGCAATCGTCAAAACGATCATTGATCTCGCCCGAAATTTAAATTTAAATGTGATTGCGGAAGGAGTATAGTCAAAAGAACAAGCACGTCTTTTGATGGAGTTGAACTGCACGGAAGCACAAGGTTATTTATACGCCAAACCACTCTCCCCTGAAGAAATCGAAGAAAGACTGTCCATATAAACCGGACAGCCTTTCTTTATTTTGCCTGCACCATACGCTCAATTGCATTATTTACCGTATACCATTCATTATCTGCACTGTATCCGTTCGTTTGGCCAGCCATTTGATCACGTGAAAAATAGTAAAGCGGATATCCTTTATATGTGGACTGTTTTTCGCCCGTGTCCGTTCGTGTGATCACCCCGAAATCAGACTTGCTGAATCCTTCCGGCACATCACTGGACCCGAGATAAAATGGCGGCCATTCTTCCAGGCAGTAATGCGTACAAGCAGAGACTCCTTCTTTATCATTCGTATAATAATAAAGCGTCATACCCGCTGAATCGGCCAAATACTGTCCAGTCTCTTCCTTTTTCATGACCTGCAACGGCTCCGCCGGATTTTGAGCTGCTTCTTGTGGCTCATTAATCGGTGCCGACATGTTTTCTGGTGCTTCATCCGCCATGCACCCAGCAAGCAGTACGATGACAAACAGCCATTTCCACATTTCATCCATCCCCCTTTTCAAAAGAAGGATGTCCTGAAAAAGCAAAATTTATTCATTGTTTCACGTGAAACATTTGTCGAAATTTGCATATTTCGTCCATCTTTTAACGAATCAAATAAAAAAGAAATTGTACTGCCTAAACCTTGACCACGCTATATTAAAGCGTGGTTTTTTTCAAAATGAATGGAATATACTCTTCTTCATGTTTCACTTGAAACGTTTTATAAGGAACATCAGAAAGCGGAATCCAGCTGATCACACAATGGATATTTTCAAGCTTTAAAAGCGGCAGGTCTTCTTCGTTTCGGATCAATACTGCTTTCGGATAGGGTTCCTTTTTATATCCTTCTACAAAAATACAGTCGATCGGAAAAAAGCTGTACAGTTTTATAATTTCAACAAGCGGCCAGTTGTCCTGCTGTATATTTAACTGGAGAATGCCTTCTCCCTCCACGCCGGCAAGAACAGCACCTGCCTGTTGATGACGTGTGCTGTCTTTTGCATCCGGCGCCCCGCCGTGACCGTGGTGCTTAATCGCTGCCACGCGCATTCCTTTTTCCGCAGCAGCTCGAATTAGTTTTTCCATTAATGTCGTTTTGCCGCTGTTTTGATAGCCAACAATTTGAAACACGTTTTCCATTTGAAAGACCTCCACGTTATAATGACAGTAGGAGTGATGAACATGAAAACAGCCGGTATTGTGCTCGCCGGCGGCCAGTCCTCTCGCTATGGCCGCCCAAAAATGTTTGAGACGTATAAAGAAAAGCCTTTTTACCAGTATAGTGTCAATGCCCTCTCGGCAAATGGGCTGAATCCTATAATTATTTCCACAAACCCCCTGCTTGCTGACGGCTTCGATACGGCTCGAGTCGACCTTGTCCTTGAAAACGAAATGCATAACGGTCCTCTTTTTGCGATTCATCACGTCATGAAGCAATACGATGAGCCAGAATGGTTTTTTGTGCTGTCAGCGGATATTCCGTTTGTAACAGAAACATTTGTCTATCAATTGCTTGCACATCGCCATTCTGATTATAACGCGATTGTGCCGGTTCAGGAGAATAAATTGCAGCCGCTTCTTGCTCTTTACCACCGTCAATGTCTGCCGATGATGGAACAAGTTTTAAATGAAAACAAACGTAGTTTAATGGCTCTTTTAAAAAATACTGCCTTCAAAACAATTCCCTTTACTAAAAAAGAACACTCTTTCATCAATATCAATACAATAAGTGATTTGAACGAATATAAGGATTAAAGTAAAAAAGCAATCCGTAAAATGGATTGCTTTTTTAAGCTGGAAGCGGCGTAACTGAAACAGCGCATACTTTAAATCCAGGCATTTTACTGGCCGGATCGAGTTCTTCGCTCGTTAGTTTGTTTATATTTTGCATGCCGTCCCAATGCATCGGCACAAAGACGGTATCTTCTCGAATGGAAGCAGTCAGTTTGCTTCGAACCACAATCTCCCCGCGTCGGGAATGGACTTTGACGAGTGTGTCATCTTGAATATTTAAGCTGCGCGCTGTTTTTGGATGGATCTCCACGAAAGATTCAAACTGCCTGGCTTCCAGCGTCGGGCTTTTATGCGTCTGCACCCCCGTCAAATAATGCCCAAGCACCCGGCCTGTCGTTAAGTAGAGCGGATACTTGCCGCCTGCCCTTTCTTTTGGAAAATGATTTGGTACAGCAACCATTTCTGCCCTTCCGTCTGACCGCGGGAATGATGTTTCAAACAATCTTTTTTCGCCTGGATAATCCACGGATGGACACGGCCAGTAAATTCCTTCTTCCCTCCGAAGCCGGTCATACGTAATGCCATAATAATCGGCAATGCCGCCTTTGCTCGCTAACCGGAGCTCTTCGAAAATATCTTCAGCACAGGAATACGAAAAATACGCTCCTTTGCCAATTGACTCGGCAATATCTGATAGCACTTCCCAATCCTGTTTCACAATACCTGGCACCGGACGGGCCGCTTCCCGAAGCAGGACACGTCCTTCTAAGTTCGTTAACGTACCGGTGTTTTCTAAATAAGCGGCGGTCGGCAAAATTAAGTCTGCCAGCTGAGCGGTTTCAGAAAAAAGCATATCCGCGACGACAAGAAAATCGAGTTTCCGCAGCCCTTCCTCCACAAAATTGGCGTTTGGATTGGATACAACCGGATTAGATCCCATTAAAAAAAGTGACCGGATTTCCTGTGCGTGAATTTTTTCCATCATTTCATATGCCGATACACCCTTTCCGGGGAGATCAGCCGGTTTAACGCCCCATACTTTTGCAATATAAGCACGGTGTTCGTCATTTTCAATCGAGCGGTAGCCGGGCAGCTGATCCGCTTTTTGTCCATGTTCGCGTCCGCCCTGTCCATTTGCCTGACCAGTGACGGCACCATAGCCGCTCCCTGGTTTGCCAATGTTGCCTGTTGCCAGCAGCACGTTAATAAAATTCCGGACAGCCATGGATCCATCTGTTTGCTGCTCAACACCTCGGGCTGTTAAAATCATGCCCGACGCAGCTTGCCCGAACCTGCGGCCAGCTTCTTCTATGTCTTCTTTCGGAACACCTGTTATAAATGCGATCTCCTCTAACTGAAGTGAGTCCACGTGCGCTTGCACTTCATCAAATCCAGTCGTGCGCTTTGACAAAAATACTTCATCGACATACCCGCTATCCATAATCACTTTCAACAGGCCATTCGCAAGTGCTGCATCCATTCCCGGTTTTACTTTCAAATGAAGATCTGCTATATCAGCTGTTGCCGTATTGCGCGGATCAATGACAATGATAAACGCGCCGTTTTCTTTTGCATCCGTAAAATATGGCATTAATGTCGGCTGGCATTCGGCAATGTTGGTTCCCGCCAATATTAAGCAGCCGGACTGCCTTACTTCAGAAAGCGGATTAGTCAGCCCCCGGTCGACACCAAATGCTTTGTTGCCGGCTGTGGCGGCGGCGGACATACAAAAGCGCCCGTTATAATCAATGTACTTCGTCTGCAGCGCGACACGGGCAAATTTACCCAGTGCATAGGATGTTTCATTGGTGAGCGATCCGCCCCCATATACACCAATGGCATCCCGGCCGGATTCATTTTGTGCCGTGGTGAACTTCTCAGCAATCAGCTTATACGCTTCTTCCCATGATACCGGCACAAATTGTCCGCCTTTTTTCATTAGAGGTTCTGTAATCCGTTCGCCGCTCAGTGCGTGCTGATACGCATTCATGCCTTTTATACAAAGGCGGCCTTCTGATGCGGCATTTTGCTTCGGAGCGACGTCATATGTTTTACGGCCGGCTTCGATTTTTTCGGTAATCGTCATTCTGCACTGAACACTGCAAAATGGACACTGTGTTTCCATAACGTTTCCCATTTTCTCACCTACTTTATAAGGCGACGGCGGCCTGTTGATTTTTTTTTACGGTTTCTTCTATTTTTCGTTTCAATACTTCTTCACGAATCGTTATTACACCAAGACGACCAAGCCATTTGTCCATTGTTTCACCGTAAAAAGCAGACTCCCGGTAATAAGACAGCAGTGTTTCAGTCATTCGAATCGCGTCTTCCTGTTCCATCGTGACATACAGCCGTTCGCCTGCTGTATATAATTCCCATCCGCCTGGAGCTCCGATCAAACCGACTTCTTCACGAAGCGATTTTGCTTCATCATTTAGATTGGATGAGACAGCCAACGTAATACGAGCGGGAAAAACGAATGATTCCAGCTTTTGTTCCAGCTGCCGGCCGAGGCTGATCGAATCCTGCAAAGCACCTTTTGCATACCGAATGCCGGCGCACGTACCAACAGCGCGTAATTCTTCCCCGTAAAGAGGCGCTGCGGCGGACAATTCGGCCCGGACCGCGGCAATCGAGTCTGGTTCGATGCCGTATAACCCCATTCTTGGTCCAGGCACAAGCTTGACGAGAGGGATTTCATACTTTTCCACAACGTCCGCAATTTTCCGGAGCTGTTCCGCGCCGGTCACACCGCCGTACATGCGCGGGGCGGTCATATACGTACCATCTGCTGTCTGTTCTTCTACAATATCCGGCAGCTCACTGCTATGCATACCCATATAATAGAGAAGCGCCGGACGGCAGATGCCGCATCCTGTATCATTTTTCCAGTAAAGCCTCTTCATAATTTGCTCTCTTGACTCATTCGGACAAAGCTGAATGGCTTCAATGATATCCAGATGATCTGCGCCCGTGCACGCACAAATTGCTTCTTTTGCTGTACCGGTTTCTGCTCCATTCCGCTTTATAAAATCAAGAATGTCGGTCACCACCGGACGGCAGCCTCCGCACGAGCTGGATGCTTTCGTGCACGCTTTAATGTGATCCACGCTTTCTAATTCCTGCTCGCAAACAGCGCTCACGATGGTTCCTTTTGAAACGCCGTTGCACGCACAGACAATATCATGATCAGCCATGGAAGCGATGAGCTCATCTTTATTGCTTGATCCACTGCTCATTTCTTTTTCCAAAACAGCATAATCCGTTTTCTTTTGAATCATCCCAAGCAGTTTAGCGCCTTCGCTAATGTCACCAAATAACACTGCCCCTGTTACTTTCTTATCCCGTACAATAATTTTCTTATATGTGTTTTTTATGCCGTCGAACCATTGCAGTGACTGTGTTTCGTCACTATCCATAAACTCTCCGGATGAAAAAACGTCAACACCGGATACTTTTAGCTGCGTCGACAGAACAGACCCCTGGTAGCCGGCATGCTCCTGTCCGCACAATGTAGCGGCAAGTGCTTTTCCTTGCTCATATAGGGGCGCAACCAGTCCGTAAACAAACCCACGGTGCTCGGCGCATTCTCCGACGGCGTACACATTCGGAATATTCGTCCGCATATAGTCATCAACTAAAATCGCCCGGTTTGTTTCAATATCTGTGCCGGCAACGACTTCCGTATTCGGCCGTACACCAACAGCCATGACAATTAAATCTGCTTCACGCCAGCTGCCATCCGAAAAACGGAGACCTTTGACACGTTTGTGACCGGTAATTTCCGCTGAGTTTTTTTGAAGCAGAAAATTCATTCCCTGCTCTTCCAGTTCCTTTTGAAGCATCCTTGCTGCGGCCGGATCAAGCTGGCGATCCATAATGTATTCGCCAATATGGACAACATCGACTTGCATCCCTAAATTTAAAAGGCCGCGAGCAGCTTCCAAACCAAGAAGTCCGCCGCCAATGACGATAGCTTTATTATATTTTTTGGAGGTTTCGACCATTTTTTCACAATCATAAATATCCCGGAATGCTGTCACGCCTTCTTTTTTCGCTCCCGGAAGCGGCAGCATAAACGGAAGTGAACCTGTCGCGATAATTAATTCATCATATGGAACAATTTGGTTTTTTAATGTGACCACATATTTTTGTCCGGTATTAATTTGAATAACCGGTTCACCTGTATATAATGTGATTTGGTGCGCCTCGTACCAAGACCAATCATTCAGCGTGATGCTTTCGACGGTGGTGTCTCCTTGAAGCACTTTAGACAGCAAAATCCGGTTATAGTTCGGATGAGGCTCTTTTCCGAATATAGTAATCTCGAATTTATCTGGATGAATGGCTAAAATTTCTTCAACCGTACGCACGCCCGCCATCCCATTTCCTATGACGACCAGTTTTCGTTTACTCATAAATAAAGACCCCCCCGTCCTTTTTCAGTCTGCTTTGAAGGCCGGGTTCCAGTAAGCCGCGTTTCCGGTAAATGAATCATGTAAGGCTTTTGATGATTCTTGGCACGCTTCCCCGTTCGTTATTAACGTCAACATAAAAGTGAAAATTTTCATCTCATACACTCCTTTTTTGTTTTCGTGTAAGCTTAAATAACACAATATAGGACGATTTTTAGAAAGTCAATCAGATTTTTTTGGCTTTTCAAAATAATTTGTTAGGTTTTCTAACAAGTATATGGAAAGTATCTTTTAACCCCCCTACACTTACATTAAGCAAAACAAACCACTTAACGATGCGAAGGAGAGGAACAAATGAAATTATCAAGCTTAAGAAAGAGCGGTCATGCACCGTCATTGTTTGCATCATTTCTTTATTTTGATATTAGCTTTATGATCTGGGTTATGCTTGGTGCACTAGGCGTATACATTACAGAGGACTTCGGTCTTTCTCCTGCAGAAAAAGGATTTATTGTCGCGATTCCGATTTTGGCTGGTTCTTTTTTCCGAATTATTCTTGGCATTTTAACGGATCGGATCGGACCGCGTAAAACAGCCATTGGCGGCATGATCGTCACGATGGTTCCTCTTTTATGGGGATGGCTTTTCGGAAACTCGATGAATGAGCTTTATTTCATTGGTATTTTACTTGGTGTGGCCGGTGCCAGTTTCTCCGCGGCACTGCCAATGGCAAGCCGCTGGTATCCACCGCACCTGCAAGGGATTGCGATGGGAATTGCCGGCGCCGGAAACAGCGGAACCGTTCTTGCGACATTGTTTGGTCCACGGCTGGCTGAAGTATACGGCTGGCATGGTGTAATGGGAATCGCGTTAATTCCGCTCGCTCTTGTTTTTATTACGTATGTGATGATTGCAAAAGATGCACCGACACAGCCCGAGCCGCAGCCGCTTAAGAATTACTTCACTGTCTTTAAACAAAGAGATACGTGGTACTTCTGTCTGCTGTATAGTGTCACCTTTGGCGGATTTGTCGGTTTGACAAGCTTTTTGAGTATTTTCTTCGTAGATCAATATGGCCTTTCAAAGGTACGTGCAGGTGATTTCGTGACTCTTTGTGTCATCGCAGGAAGTTTGTTCCGTCCAGTCGGCGGCCTGATTGCCGATAAAATTGGGGGAGCAAAATTGCTAAACTTTTTGTTTATCGGTGTCGCGCTTACGATGTTCGGTGTCAGCACACTTCCTTCTTTAACACTTGTAACAGTGCTGCTGTTTATGGGCATGATGTGCCTTGGCATGGGCAATGGCGCTGTATTCCAATTAGTGCCGCAGCGTTTCCAGAAAGAAATTGGCATGATCACAGGTATCGTCGGCGCAGCCGGTGGCGTAGGCGGCTTTTTCGTTCCGAATGTTCTCGGCACGTTAAAACAAATGACCGGTACGTATGCAGCTGGCTTCACTGTTTATGCAGGAGTTGGTATCGCCGCATTAATTTTATTGACTATAGCGCAGATTTCATGGCGCAAAGCATATGCATTAAAAGAAGAGTCCGCGTAACGAAAAAATTTCTAAAGCTGGCTGGTCCGACATTTGAGTCGGCTCGGCCGGTTTTTTTGTTTTAAAAAAGAAGGGTATGGGCAAAGATATACATATAATAAGGAAAGGATTTGATTTTTTTGGACAAACAAGCAATTCAAACTGCATTGAAAAATCGGACAGTCGCTTTGCCGGATGGCACTTCTGTTCCTGCAATCGGACAAGGCACCTGGTACATAGGCGATGACCCTTCCAAAAAAGAAGCTGAGATACGTGCACTAAGACTTGGCGTTGATCTCGGGATGACACTTATTGATACGGCAGAAATGTACGGAGAAGGAAAAGCCGAACAGGTTGTTGGTGAAGCGCTGCGAGGGATTCGTGATGATGTATTTTTGGTTTCGAAAGTATATCCACGTAACGCCGGCTTAGAACGAATTGCTTCATCTTGCGAAAAAAGCTTGCAGCGGCTCGGAACCGATCATCTGGATTTGTATCTTTTGCATTGGCGGGGCCGCGTGCCTCTTGCAGAAACCATTGAAGGAATGAAAAAGCTGAAAAAAGACGGAAAGATTTTGCGCTGGGGTGTCTCGAATTTTGATACTGCTGACATGGAGGAACTGTTGAATACACCAGGCGGTGACCACTGTTCTACGAATCAAGTTCTCTATCATCTTGGTTCAAGAGGCATTGAGTTTGACTTGCTTCCGTGGCAAAAACAGCAAAAGATGCCATTGATGGCGTACAGTCCTCTCGCTCAGGGAGGTTCGCTTCGAAAAGAATTAATGAGCGATCCTGCCCTAAAAGAAATAGCCAAAACACATAATGTGGAGCCTCTTCAAATCGCCCTTGCATGGACTATTCGTTCGGGGAATGTCATTGCGATTCCGAAAGCAGTCCAGGAAAAACACGTAATCGCTAATGCAGAAGCGGCCGCAATTGAGCTGACAAACGAGGATTTGAGCAAGCTAGATACTATTTTTCCGGCACCAGTGCGGAAAGTGCCGCTTGATATTATTTAAGTTTATTTGACCCATTGGATGTTTGTCCGTTGCAGAAAGGACAGGAGATGCATTTACTGCTTATAAAGAAACGTTGGAGGTGATAAAAATGCATCGTCATCATGTCCGTCCGATCGTCTGCCCACCGAGATGTGTGGTACACAACACGTATATAAAACGTGAAGTGCCGGTTATTCACCCGATTATTAACATTAACCGACAGCACATTGTCAACGTGCCCCGCCACATGTATCAGCCGATTACAAGAAATGAGGTCGTGGATCCCGGTTATCCGAGAAACTGCTGCGGCCCCCGTCGTCATTGGTGAAAAAAAACCCGGACTGTTATGAAAACAGACCGGGTTTTTTCACCAATGTTTCACGTGAAACAACGAGTTTATTTTGTCCGCTTCAGGAAGGCTCCGCGAGGATTCCTGTAAAAGCAGATTGATAAATCGCCCGGATGTCTTCTTCTTTTAACGGAAGCGGGCTTCTGGCGAGAATTCGTTTTTGCTGAACACCGTCTTTTGTCAAACTTTCAAGGGCAGATTCAGGAATATCAAACCCGCCTAATGTAGATGGGATGCCGACATCCTTGACAATTCTTTCAAGCTCTTCAACACACTTATAAGATGCTTCTTCATCTGAAAGTAAAGCTGAATTCCCGCCGAGGGCGTCGAGAATATCCGACATTTTCACTTGACAGCTTTTGCGAATATAGCCCATGACGTATGGAAGCAAAACGGCATTTGATTCACCGTGTGAAATATGAAATTGGCCGCCAATCGGATACGCAAGCGCATGAACACCGGCAACACCTGCATTGAAGAATGCAAGTCCGGCAATGTAGCTGCCGTTGCTCATATCGGTGCGGGCCCGCTGATCCTCACCATCTTCTACCGCTTTGCGAAGAGATCGGCCAATTAAATGGATCGCCTGCAAAGCCAGGGCGTCTGTAACAGGACTGGCATTGACAGAAATGTACGCTTCTACCGCATGTGTCAGCGCATCAATTCCGGTAGCTGCAGTCACTTTCGCCGGCACTGAAACGGTCAGTTCGGGATCGACAATAGCGGCATCAGCCAACAAATAATCATGCGTGACTACATCTTTTGTCGTTTCCAGTGATAGAACAGAAATATTCGTTACTTCTGAGCCGGTACCCGCTGTAGTGGGAATTAATATTTTGGGCAGCCCTTTTTCTGATACCTGCTTCGTTCCAGATAAATTTAAATAGTTCTTAACGGATCCTTCATGCACACTTAAAACAGCAGCAAGCTTTGCCAGATCAAGCGCACTTCCTCCACCGACACCAATGACAAGGTCAAAGCCGCCTTCTCTCGTAAACATAACGAGCTTTTCTCCGATTGCAAGGGGCGGCTCTGGGACAACATCCGTGTAAACAGTCACGTTGTATCCTTTCTCTTCTAGCGGATCAGTGACTCGTTTCGTCAGTCCGATTTTTTCAAGCATCGGATCGGTGATAACTAATAGATTCTTAGGTTTATATTTTTCGACTTCCGTCACGAGCTGTGAAAGTGATCCCCAGCCGGTATAGCTTAATGGCGCAAAAACAAGTTTAGAAGTACTCATTGTTCGCTCTCCTTTCTTTTATTCGTAATAGCCTTCTGTTGATTTCCGGAATGTTTTAAACTGATCCGGATCATGCCCGAACCAAACCTGTGAATTTGTTTCCTGCGCAAGGCGTCGGATTTTTTCGACGCTGTTGGCGTAGCCGAGTGAGTCATAAATAATGCCAGGCGGCTTAATTGGCGGTCCGAAGCTTTCTGCTGTATAAATGGCATCAGAGGCAAGAATAATGCCGCCTGTTTCCGGCATATTAATGTGCAGCCCAATCATTCCCCACGCATGACCGCTTCCGAAGTTCAGGACTTTAATTCCTTCTGCAAGCTCCAGGTTGTCTTCTCCGCGCTTAACTGTCCGCCATTGCAGATTATTTTTAATCCATGCGTCAATATCGCTCCAAATATAAGCCCCTTCTTTTTGATTACGCGCATACGACTGAAGTGTGCCGTTCAACTCATCTTCATGGACAATAATCGTCGCATTGGTGAACAATTCCAAACAGCCGGCATGATCAAGGTGAAGGTGAGATGCCACAACATATTTAATGTCTTCCGGCCGAACGTTCAATTCTTCCAGACGGTTGTGCAGATAACATTCTTCACTCATGGAAATTGGGAACATTTTCTGCGTTGTTTCGGTCCATCTTCCTTCAGGCCCCATTGAGTTCGGGTTGCATGCTGTATCAAACAAAATTTTGCCCGCTGGATGATCAATCAGCACTGTGTAAACAGGAAATTCAACAAATTCAGTTGGTGCATTCGGGTTATCAATTGTCGCTGGATTATGCATCGCAATCATCCAGTTTTTATCCATTTGCATCCGCCCATTGTCCATCACATACAGTTTCGGGTTCGGCTTAATAATGTTGCACATACTCTTTTCCCCCTTTAAAATGTTGTTTTAATCGTGACAAATTTTAGTTCTGTCATTTCCTGCACCGCATATTTAATTCCTTCGCGGCCGTAGCCGCTGTCTTTCACACCACCGTACGGCATATGATCAAGGCGGAATGTCGGAATATCATTAATGATGACACCGCCTGATTCGAATTTTCGTGCTGCATGCATGGCATTCATAATGTTTTGCGTATAAATGGCGACATTTAATCCGTAAACGGAATTATTTACAGAATCTATCGCGTCATCCAGGTCATCGTATTTAACAATCGATACGACCGGCGCAAATGTTTCCTGGCATGAGACCGCCATTTGTTCGGTCACATTAAGCAGCACTGTCGGTTCAAACATCCCTTCTTTTACGGATCCGCCAAGCCCGATAGACGCTCCTTGTGTTACCGCTTCTTCTACCCATGATAAAATTCTTTCGGTTTCCCGCTCGCTGATCATTGCGCTCACATCGGTCGTTTCATCCAGTGGATCGCCCTTTTTTAATGTTTTTGCCCGCTCAATAAACCGCTCACAAAATTCATCATAAATGGCTGAATGAACATAAATCCGCTGCAGCGAAATACATACTTGTCCGGCAAATGAAAATGCGCCTTCTACGCAGCGTGGAATAATTTTTTCAAGCGGCACGTCCGGTTCGACGATTAAACCAGAATTCGAGCCAAGCTCTAGTGTGACTTTTCGCAACCCTGCTTGTTTTTTTATCATTTTTCCGACGGAAGCGCTTCCGGTGAAGGTTACTTTTTTCACTGCTGGATTCGTAATCAGCGCCTCGCTTAGCTCTTTCCCGCTGCCGGTGATCACTTGAAGTGCCCCATCTGGCAGTCCGGCCTGCTGAAACAGATCAGCAATAAAATACGCGCTTAACGGTGTTTGTTCAGCAGGTTTTAACACGACAGTGTTCCCAGCCGCAAATGCCGGGCCCAGCTTATGGGCGACCAAATTGAACGGAAAGTTAAAAGGGCTGATGGCGGTAACAACGCCTAATGGTTCACGCCACGTAAAGCCGAGCCGGTTTTCACCGCCAGGCGCTGCATCCATCGGAATCGTTTCCCCATAAATACGTTTCGCTTCTTCTGCCGCAAACTGATACGTGGCAATTGTTCGGTCAATCTCGCCTCTTGCCGTCCGAATCGGCTTGCCGGCTTCATACGCGATGATCCGTGCCGCTTCTTCTTTCTGTTCGCTTAATAACTGCGCAACACGGCTTAAGATCGCTGACCGCTCGTAGGCAGGCATTTTTTTCATTTTTTCATATGCATCATGGGCGCCGGTAATGGCTTCTTTTACATTTTCTTCATCTGCCATCGCAATCTCAGCCAATACGTCATGATTATAAGGGGAATGAAGTGTATACGTTCGTTTTGCCTGCTTTTGCTTCCCATTTATATATAAATGCTTTGTTTGCATGTAATCCCTCCTCGTTTTTATAATGCAAGATGTGTGCCATAATGAAAACGCTCTATATAAGAGGTTTATTCATTGTTTTCTAAATCAATTGGTGATAAAATTCACCACAATAGTATTGGATCTCTTGATTATAAACGATTTATCTAGTGGTGATCATTTTCCTGCAATGGTGATTTATTTCACCAATCATGACAAAGAAAAGAGTGAAATATATGCAGATTCCTTTATTTGAAAACGTTTTCTTAACTGCATTTCGGCAAATGGAGAAAATCATTGAGTTTTCAGCGGATGGGCTTTACGTTGTGAATCATGAAGGCATTACCCTATTCGTCAATACCGCTTATGAAGAGATCACCGGGTTTAAGCGGGAAGAATTAATTGGGTTTCACATGGGTGATTTAATAAAGCGGGGTTATTTTGATCAGTCTGTTTCATTACTCGTATTGAACGAAAAGAAACGAGTTTCAATTTTACAGCAGATCGGCCAGCAGAAAAAAGACGTCATCGCAACCGGCAATCCTGTATTTGATGAATCAGGTGCAATTTCGATGGTCGTCACCAGCGTCCGGGACATTACGCATTTAAATGAATTGACGAAAGAATTAATGAAAGCAAAAACATTCTCGCAGCTCAGCCAAAACCGCTATACATTTTCAACAGACGGCTCGGATGAGAAGATTATTTTTCAAAGCATGCGAATGAAAGAGATTATTCATAAAATCCACCAGATTGCCCCATTCCCGACAAGTGTACTCTTATCCGGTTCAAGCGGGGCAGGCAAAGAAGTCATTGCCAATTTGATTCATCAATTAAGCGATCGGAAAGACGAACCGTTTATTAAAGTAAACTGCGGTGCTATCCCAGAGCAGCTGCTCGAATCAGAGTTGTTCGGGTATGAAAAAGGAGCTTTCACTGGGGCGCGCAATGAAGGGAAAATCGGCTTGCTGGAGCTTGCTGATAAAGGAACGGTTCTGCTTGATGAAATCGGCGAATTGCCGTTGCCGCTTCAAGTAAAACTGCTGCGCGTCCTGCAGGAAAAACAAATTCAGCGTGTCGGCGGCACCAATACGAAACAATTGGATATCCGCATCATTTCCGCGACGAATAAAAACCTAAAAGAACTCGTCCTAAAAGGACTATTTCGTGAGGACCTGTATTACCGGCTGCAAGTCGTGGAACTGTCCATTCCGCCGCTTTGTGAACGGCCGGAAGACATTGAAATTCTTCTCGATCACTTTTTTGCTTATTTTAGCCGGCAATATGCGATTAAAAAGAATGTATCTGAGGAAACAAAACATATTTTACAAAACTATCATTGGCCAGGCAATGTACGCGAGCTAAGAAACTTAGTCGAAAGCATGCTTGTGTCTGTCCCTTCTTTCACCATTGAACCGGTTGACCTTCCGCCTCATTTTACAAGTCAGCTGGACAACGTTTCTCCCACTACACTGAAGCAGCGTGTGGAACAGTACGAAAAACGCATCGTTCAGGATGCCCTGCAAAAAAATACGTCAATTCGAAAAACAGCAGACTTTCTTGGGATTGATCATTCTACACTTGTGAAAAAGATGAAAAAGTGGCGAATAACAAAAGAATAAGGGAATGTTTCACGTGAAACATTCCCTTGTTTTTATAACGGCTTTAATTGTATGTTATCTCTTTTTTCAAGGCCTGCCACCATATCGTGCCATTCCTGAGGCTTATTCGATAGAACCGAATAGTAACCAGTAATGAAGTCACGGATAAAACTTGCTTTGAGTGAATGAATATTTTCTTTAAACGGCTGGAAGCAAAGGTCTAAATGATTGACCGCTTCTCCTTCATTTGTCCACGCCGGATGGACATACGGAAAATCAAGGCGCATGTAGCCGAGATGGGAAAGTACTTCACGCCGGACAAACGGATCCATCACTTTAATACCCGCAAACGAATGGTCCGTCATACGGTACGGGTCATAAATTTCCGCAAACATGCCAATCAAATCAAGATCGTGCTCTTTTGCGAGCTGCATTAAATCTTCGTAGCGTTTTTTCGCTAAAAACGGACCGACACCAAGTCCTTCTTTTACAATAATGGTGAAATCCGTCATCGCCACGTTCAACTCTTTATTGTAGCGATATTCAGTCACACCCATTACTTCATCGTCCTGAACTGCTACAAACACGCGGATCGTCGGGTCTTTCAGCGGCTCCGCCCATAACTCATATTCCAGCACTTCTTCTGGTGGAAACACGTCCTGCATCGTTTTATGCAAGCGCGCAAACATCGGGTCGTTAATGCTGTTAATTTGAATATACTCCACTTTCATTCCTCCTTTTCTATTTACCAAAATGCCGGCTTTGCCGTCATAAACCATAACATAAGTGCCAAGATGCTAATATACACCCAGACCGCCCGGTGCAGCTTAGCAGCCAAGTCATTTTGTGTCCGTTCACCCGCATGAAACTGACGAATGACCGGTGTAAATGCCCGCGCGAGAAAGACAATCGAAACGACCATGACCCCTATCGTCATGACAATCCACGATGTCCCCCACGTCCAGGCGCTTTGCCAAATGAGCAGTACACCTGTGGTCACTAGAACATGCCCAGAATGTTTTACAAGGCGGACGGCAGACCGGAACACGTCCAAATAAGCGGACAGCCCATCAAGATTTGCTGTCCGTATTTTTTTCGTCATCGGCATAAGCACAAAAAAAGGACCGATTGAAAGAATCGCACTGAAAATATGTACATACAAAATCAGTTCATACATTACACGGCGCGGAATTCATGTACCCATACACGCATATGCGGCAGCCAAGGCATGCCCGGATGATAGGACAAAATCGCATTTTTGTAGTCTTCAACCGTCGCAAACCCTTCTTGTTTTGCATGATTGTCTGTTAATTCGCCAAGTGATTGGGAATACACATTTTCAACCACAAAACCACGGCCTTCAAGTGTCATCACTTCACCGATATCCGCGTAGCGTCCATTCCGGCGTGTCGCTGTTTTTTCTCCGTTTAATACTTTTTGTACATCTTCTTTCATCGTTACAAGCCGCTCAATTGTACATGTTTTAGGCGGCAGTGCTGCCTGGCCTTCGTGTTGAGTTGTCATCTAAAAAATCCTCGCTTATTCAGTTATTTTGTATAGGCTTTCACTTTACCACATTTTCTTTTATTTTCTCCAACAGTTTAAAAAAGATATCTACTATTTTTCAATGTGCTGCAGGCGAGAGTTAATTTGAATATTATTTCTATAGCAAAAACCTTTATTCCGATTAAATAACTATGTATAATACGAGTAAAGGAAGGTGAACGCGTATGGGTATTCCAAAACCACTTGTTCAAACGAATCAGATGTTTATGGTACTGTCTGTTTTAGCAGGATTAATCATTCATTCGGCTATTCTGTTTCTGCCATTTTTAATTGGTGTTTACACACTCGTAACAAAGAAAAATCCGATTATTTTATTCAGCCGCCGGTTTTTAAAAAAGCCAGCCAATCAATATATTCAAGAAGACAAAGAACAGCAGATTTTTAATCAATGGATTGCGACAATCTGCCTTGCTCTTTCCCTTCTTTCTTTTTACGCGGGATGGACAGCAGCCGGCTATGCGCTTGGCATCATGGTTATTGCTGCCGCAGCTGTCGCATTGATGGGCTTTTGCATCGGCTGCTTTATTCGCTATCAATACATGATGTGGCGCCACCGCCGGCGGACACGCACTTAATAAAAAAAGCTGAACCCAATAAAAAGGTTCAGCTTTTTTTACATAAAATACGTCATTCTTTTTTTCATATACAAAGCACCAGCAATGACCGCAACCGGTATAAGCAGCGCCAGCTTGAATATAAATCCATCTTCCCCTGATGCAATAAGCAGCATCGGCGGCAAAGAAGCGATTCCGCTCCAAAGGAGTGCCTGCCACGAGTTTTTCCATAAGCCTAAAATGAGCAGAATGACAGCGGCAATCAACAGCCCCCATAAAAGGAATCCAACGAGAAGAAAATCCATCTTCAGCGCCCCCTATTCATCTTTCTGCTTTATCCTATTCCTATACCCGTTTTTCGTTTCTTTTATTTTACTGTGCTTTTTGAATTTGTTTGCTTCTTAATTGACCGCAGGCTGCATCAATGTCGGTGCCGTGCTCTTGGCGTACAACACAATTCAAGCCTTTTTTCTTCAGCGTATCATAAAACGCCATGATCGCTTCCGGCGTGCTTCTTTGATATTGGCCATGCTCATCAACCGGGTTATATGGAATCAAATTGACGTACTGCTTTTTATGTCCGATTAATTCTGCGAGTTCTAATGCGTCTTCCACCCGATCATTCACATCTTTTAATAAAATATATTCAAATGTAATACGGCGATTCGTATTTTCCAAATAATAATCAACTGCGTCCATAAGCTTTTCGAGCGGAATCGCCCGATTGATTTTCATAATCTGTGTCCGAAGCTTATTATTTGGCGCGTGTAAGGAAATCGCTAAGTTGACCGGGATTTTTGTATCGGTAAATTCATAAATTTTGTCTGCTAAGCCGCTCGTTGACACCGTAATATGCCGCGCTGCGATTTCCAGCCCTTTTTGATCAATGACGACTTTCAGGAAGTTCATCATGTTTTCGAAATTATCGAAAGGTTCACCGATACCCATTACGACAATATGGCTTACTTTTTCTCCGTTGCCTGCTTCATCAAGCGCGTGCTGCACGTTCATAATTTGCTCGACGATTTCACCGCTTGACAGGTCTCGTGTTTTCTTTAACAGGCCGCTTGCACAAAAGCTGCAGCCGATGTTGCAGCCGACTTGTGTCGTAACACAAACCGACAAACCGAACTTGTGCCGCATCATGACCGTCTCAATCAAATTGCCATCCGTTAATTTAAACAAAAATTTAATTGTTCCATCATTTGATTCCTGCTTCACATGTTCGGTTAGCGTATGAAGAACAAAACGCTCTTTTAACAGCTCGATACATTCAGGCTTTACATCTGTCATCGCATCAAATTCTGTTACCCGCTTCCGGTACAGCCAATCCCACACTCGCTGCGCCCAAAACTTTTTATATCCATATGGCAGAAGCCATGCCTCCAGCTGCTCAAACGTCAATCCGTAAATGGATTCTTTATTCATTTATCTATATCCTCTTTTCATTACATAAATTAAAAATGTTCTATCTTTAAAAATAACGCAAATAAGCCGCCGGCACAAGTATTGAAATGTGCCGGCGGCTTATCGTTTGATGCGTTAATTATTCACAATCATTGTCAGACGGTTATTCCGGACTTCCTGTTCTTCTTCAGAAACAAGATCGTATTTTTTCAATAAATGAAAAAGTTCATTTAACAAGTCCTGTGTCCGTTCTTCCTTCAAATAGTGCTGCACCCATCCATACAGATCTTCCGGAAGAAACGACTTCTGGCTTTCAAGCTTATTCACCACATCCGCATAAGAATGATCCAGTTTGCATTCTCTCATGTTAAAACACTCCTCTACTCTTCGTTTTGAAAAAGGACAAATCGCTCGTTATCATTTTTTTCATACAAGCCGTCCAGCCGCACTTCATCTACCCAATCAAATACCGTCTGGTTTTGCAAAAAATAAACGTATTCGTCAGAAGGGTAATACAAAATAATCGTTACTTTCCGTGGAAGCTGCTCAACTGAAGCTAAAATCCGCTGCATTACCTTCATGAAAATTTGAACCGAAAACGGATTAAAAAAGTAAAAAACGGTGTCCTCCGCCTTTACTTCATAATTCTGCGCCGTCATACATTGAAAATCAATAAACCCCCGCTGGCGCTTTCTTTTTTTCATATACCCTATTTTGTTTTGAAGACACTCTTCATAAAAAGCCGGATTCATCTCAATACCTATAACCGATGTTTGAAAGCGGTTGTGCACATAAAAAGCCACGCGCCCTTTTCCACAGCCGACATCGACGAACCCATCCCCTGCATCCAACTCACAGCGCGCAAACAGCTTGTCAAGTCCTGCATAAGGGGTGGGCTCATAGCGGTGATAATGGGCGAGCTGCGGAAACCCTTGCTGGTCGCCCACTGTTTTAATCGATAAAAATTGATCGTATTCATGTTCGTTCATGTTTAAACTTCCTTTTCAAAGCAGATATTTAATCACCATTAACCATTGACCAGAGCCTGTCTAAAACATAATAATACAAGAAATAATGTCTTGTATATGGACTTTAAAAGGGAGACTAAAAAATGAGCAACCCGCTGCGTTCTATCGAATATGAAATTGCGCTGCTAGTCCGTTTAACGACAACCCACAGCCCACAGCTCGGAAGAATGGACCGTTCTGAATATTTATTATTGAGCGAAATGGAGAAGCATGGACCATTAGCCATCAATATCCTCGCTGAAAAATTAAAACTTAATCTTTCCACTGCAAGCAGGCAGGTCGCCGTACTGGAAACAAAAAAATTGATTGAACGGTTTCCGGATCCTCAAAATGGACGGATCAGCCTAATTGAAATATCGCCTGAAGGACAAAGCATTCTCCAAAAAGTACAACAAGCCCGATATAACGTGTACAATGAAATCCTTCATAATTGGTCAGAAGAAGAGCGGCTGACACTGGCGGAAAATTTAACACGCCTGAATCAGGATTTCAAAGCGTGGAGAACGTAACGCTCGTTGCAGCACAACAAAAAGGTTATTTGAAAGCAAACCCGGAGAAACAGGTTCACATTTTTCGGGTTTTTTCTTTTCCATTCTCTTATACCCGCTTTTTAATGTTCATACAAAAAAATTTTCTTGATTTATTCGATCTAACTTGTATAATACAAGTTGCATAATACAAGTTGTGGGTTTTGCTTTATTTTTTATACACTCCACCTTGAATACTTAAGGTGCAACTTTTCTAAAATGAAAGGAGGAATCCGGATGAGTCAGCCGCTTGATGGAATAACAGTTCCCGCAAAAAAAGGAAGGGTCCCTAAATACCTTGTCATCTCCCTGTTAACATTGTTTTCTTTTGGCCCTCAATATTTTCTCAATCTTTCTTACATCCTGAATCAAGTTATTATTCAAAATGGTCTCCAGCTTAGCACTCATGATTTGCTTTTGCCTTCTGTTACATCAAATTTAGCTTTTGCTCTCGGTGTCCCGCTGGGCAGAGTTCTTTCAGGAAAATATGGCATTCGGAAAACTTATTTAACGTTTATTCTTATTTTTCTGGCCGGGTCCGTCATTGACCTTTTTTCCTGGAATATCCTGTCCCTTACTTTTGGACGAATCATTCAAGGCTTCAGTGCAGGAATTTTGTTTTTAACCATTCTTCCAGTCAGCTTAAAGGCTTATCCGAACAAAGTCAGGAACTTATTTTTATTTTTTGCGATTGCTGGATTATTTGGTTCTAGTGCAGTGGGTGCTTTCGCTGGTTCAGTGTCATTAAGCATCGACTCCTGGCGCTGGCTGTTTATCTTAAATATCCTTTCTTCTCTTTTTTGTTTTTGGATCGGATATAACGTTTTGCCAAATCAGAAGCCTGAACAGCTTGATCAATACCCGATTGATCGCAAAGGCCTTTTGCTGCTGAGCCTTATCGTCATCGCGCTGGTAAGTCCGCTTACGCATCTGCAGCAGGAAGGTTTTGGCTCACTGTATGTTTGGCCTTTTCTGCTTGCAGCTTTTATGCTGCTCGTATTCTTTATCTACACAGACTATCGAATCGAACATCCTTTAGTACCGATCCGCTCATTATGGGCAGCTAAGCCGATTTTCGGAATGATAATGGCCGTCACATCGCACGTCGTTCTCATTATTGCCATTGCCGGCACAAATGGAATTTTGGTAAATGTTATCAATCCTCCCTTTGCTTACCTTGCTTATTTTTATCTTTGGTTCTTCGCTGGAATCGTCGGATCGGGTATTATTGCTACGCTGCTTTATGACAAAACAGGACCGGGGATATTAGGGATCATCGGCTCTCTTTTCGTGGTCTTTGTCGGTATGGAATGGAAAACCATTGGTGCTGACGTTTCTTTGCATGCTCTTTATATCCAAATGGCTTGTCTTGGCGGAGGAGTCAGCATGGTCTTGATCTCTGGAGCTCTTGGCACGGCCCTTGCCGGTGATATTCATAAAGCAACGCTGCGTTCTGCTGCTCTTCATACGGTCCGGAACTTTATCGGTGCGATTGGTGCGCCCCTTCTCGGCTGGTTTTTGTATCGAATGAATACTATTCACTATGAACATGTAAGAGGACAGGTCAATCAACTGGACCCAGAAGTTCAACGGGAAATGGCTGCCTCAGTCCAGCACCTTGTGCACAGTGGTCTTTCTTTGGCAGAAGCAAAAAATTCAACAGCTCTTTCTATTGTTGTAAATGCCCGCAAAACCGCTGTTCTCCATGCTTATCACGATTTATTTTCCATGATGGTATTACTGGGCATCGTGATGACTGTGGCGTCAGTTGGCAAAGCAGTAACTGGAAAAGGACGGTCTCTTGTACAAAAAGAGATGCGCCAGGATGTAATATCAACAAACATCAAAACGATAAAGGGAGAAGCAAAACAAATGAAGCGATTAATCATGTTCAATATTATTGGAATGATCGTCTTAGTCGGTCTCGTATTTGGAGGCGTATATTACTATTATGAAGCTGAACATTTCGTTAAAACAGATGACGCAAAAGTGGCGGCTGACATGGCCCAAATTACAGCACCAGCTTCTGGAAAGCTGACTGACTGGACATTACATGAAGGCAGCACTATTGCCCAGAATGCAGCAGTCGGCAAAGTAACAGACTCAGAACAGGCGCTTTCTGTTACTTCATTGATGAAAGGCACTATTATTAAAAACGAAGCGATGAATGGCCAACTCGTTCAGGCGGGCAAAGCGCTCGCTCAAACAGCCGATATGGATCATCTTTATATCACTGCCAATATTAAAGAAACAGACCTGCAGGATGTTGAAAAAGGCGATAGCGTTGATATTACAGTTGACGGAGACAAGGAAACCACTTTTAAAGGAACGATTGTAGAAATTGGCTATGCAGCCAACTCTGTTTTTTCTGTGCTGCCGCAAAGCGCAAGCGCTAATTACACAAAAGTAACACAAAAAGTGCCCGTGAAAATCTCTCTTCAAAATCCATCTGCCAAAGTCCTCCCAGGAATGAACGCTGAAGTGAAAATTTCGTTATAATCTTTTCGTTATAATCATCTAGAGCAAAATTTACATTTTAAAAAAGCTAAACACATCTTAATTGTGTTTAGCTTTTTTTATCTAGCAATAAATACATATGGACGAAAAAAAAGATTTAATAGTGATTATAAACAAATAAAAAAAGTAAGTTCAGATAAAACATACAAGCAATTATTTCTCATACATGATAATGTATAATCAAGTAACCTAGAGTGTCATAAAAAGTAACATATACTCGTCTGCGCATTAAAATATAGTCTAAATAAGCACTGACGCTTTACATTAAATAGACCTTTTGAAAGGAAGGAAACATCTTGAGCCTAGATACTTTAAACAAACAAATCAAAACAGATCTTTCTTACCTTGCCTTCGGAGGACCTGACTGGTCGCAGCCTGTCAGTCATCCAGACGGACATGTTTACGATGTTGTCATTGTTGGCGGCGGTCAAAGCGGATTAGGTGCAGCTTTCGGTTTATTGCGTGAGCGGGTTTCAAATATTCTCGTCATTGATGAAAACAGTGAAGGGTTAGAAGGACCGTGGGTCACGTATGCACGGATGATGACACTCCGAACGCCGAAACATTTAACCTCTATTGACCTGGGGATTCCTTCGTTGACGTTCCGCTCATGGTGGGAGGCGCAGCATGGAGCTGAAGGCTGGGAAGCCATCGATAAAATTCCACGCGGCGACTGGATGAATTATTTACGCTGGTATCGGAATGTCCTTAACCTGCCTGTCGTTAATGAAGTGAAGCTAAATCTTTTGGAACCCGGCGACGACGGAATTTACCGTCTGCACATTGGAGGTTCAGGCGCTCCTTCTCCTACGCTTTTAGCACGAAAAGTCGTTTTAGCGACCGGCATTCAAGGCGGCGGCGAGTGGCATGTCCCGCCCATGATTTCTGACAGCCTGCCGCGTCACATATACGCCCACACATCTGAAACAATCGATTTTAACTCCTTAAAAGGAAAAAAAGCAGCGGTGCTTGGCGGCGGTGCTTCTGCATTTGATAATGCAAATTTTGCCCTATCACAAGGCGTAGCAGAAGCGCATATTTTTATCCGCCGCAACGAAATGCCACGCGTAAATCCGATTCGTCAAATGGAAGTCTCCGGCATGATCGAACGGTTCCCTTCTTTATCAGATGCGGATAAATATGCGGCAATCCGCCACTTTTTCAAGCATAATCAGCCGCCAACCAATGACACATTTGAACGTGCGGCAGCCTGGCCCGGCTTTCACCTTCACCTGGCTTCTCCTTGGCTTGATGTGAAAGCTTCTGAAAATGGGGCCGTTGTGACAACACCAAAAGGGACATTTACGTTTGATTTTTTAATTATCAGCACAGGACTTGTAACTGATCCTGCTCTGCGTCCAGAATTAAAGCTGGTAGAGCAGCATATTGCCCGCTGGAGTGACCGCTACAAGGCACCCGTAGAAGAAGCGTCTCCTCTGCTTGATGCACACCCGTACCTTACACCCGGTTTTGCTTATACGGGCAGAAGTGAGGAGGGAGAAAAAAAGGTCCGCGGTTTGTTTGCTTTTAATTATTCAGCTCTTATTAACAGCGGCATTTCCGCTTCAGCTCTCTCAGGCATGCGATATGGCGTACCCAAGCTCGTCTCGGAAATAGCGGATCAGCTGTTTTTAGACAATCGTGAAGAAAACCTAAAAAACTTTTTTGCTTACAATGAACACGAATTTACCGGCGTATGGTCAAAAACAAATGTGCCGGCAAAAGCACAGTAATATAACTTTAAGCCGAAGCATATGAGAAATCATGTGTCAGAGTGTAGAAAAATAAGTATTTCTTTGCTCTCTACAGTGAACGGAAGTGAGAGAGGTTTCGTTTGCTGCTTTTAAATGGGAGCCAAAAAGGCGGCGGGCGCGCGGCTTGTCATACCACTTGGTGAAGCCTGCCGGACGCAGACTCCTAGGGGAACAGTGGATAGGGCGTGATCCCGCAGACGCGAAGCGGCGAGGAAGCACGCCGTCCGCACGCCCGTGAAAAGCGAAGTCCGGCTGGCTCCACCTATCGGCACTTTTCAAAAAAAGCTGCCAACTTTGTCAACAGCCTGACCGTTCCTTTATGAGGAACGGTTTTTCATTTACACAAACATACATTCCCTTCATGTGGTATACTTGTGAAAAAGAGGTGAGCACATGGCAGACTTAAAGGATTTATTCAATCAGGCATTTGTAGAGTCATTAGCAGCTATTTTTGAACAATATGACACTTCGTTTCAACGCCAGCGCTTTTTGAATCATACGTATGAAAACGATTGGGCGGCTCTTGCGTTTAAACAGCGTGTTCGCCGGCTATCGTCCGCGCTTCACATTGGAATGGATAAGCCTTACGATGAAGCACTGTCAATTTTAAAAAAAGCGGCTCCTCATTTCCAAGGGCTCACAGGGATTATTTTTCCCGATTACGTAGAGAAGTATGGGCTGAATCATTGGGAAGAATCCATAGGTGCACTAGCTGAACTTACAGTGCATTCTACTTCTGAGTTTGCCGTACGCCCTTTTCTGTTAATGGATCCAGACCGTATGCTTGCACAAATGAAACAGTGGATAAAAAGCGACAATGAACATATTCGGCGCCTGGCCAGTGAGGGAGCCCGGCCGCGGCTTCCTTGGGGACAATCTATTCCATTATTTAAGGAAGATCCCTCCCCCCTTTTTCCACTGCTGGAGCCACTGTTGGAAGATCCTTCTTTGTATGTGCGCAAAAGCGTTGCCAATCATTTAAACGATATATCCAAGACCCATCCGGAATGCTTGATTGAGCTGGTCAGGCAACGACATGGCCACAACCATCACACAGACTGGATTTTACGGCATGCCTCCCGCACGCTTCTGAAACAGGGAAACCCTGATATTCTGCACCTATTCGGCTATCCAAGCAGCAAGAATGTGTCTGTCCGCTGCTTATCTGTAGAAACAAATTCGATCGCAATTGGCGGTGCCTTGCACTTTTCGGTGGAACTATACGCTTCCGTCGACACAAAGGCTCGAATCGAATACGCGATTGATTATATGAAAAAAAGCGGCCGGCCGAGCCGGAAAATTTTTCAGCTTGCGGACACTTTCTTAACAGGTGGACAGTCCAAAACATACAGCCGCACTCAGTCTTTCCGCAATATGACAACCCGGACCCACTACATTGGCGGGCATACTCTTACGATTCTAGTGAATGGCGTCGATAAAGATAGCTGTTCCTTTCAAGTAACAAATGAAGCATAACCCATAGTCGCCTAATTGGATTTCTTTCGATCAAATGTAATAAAAAGGAAATTAAAAGTGTGGTGAATGGATTGTTTAAAGTGCTGTTAATTGAAGTAGATGACTCTGTGTTTAACCAGTTGAAAAGAATGCAGATCCAGCTATTCAAAAAGAGTCTTCCCTCTACATCGGGCTGGAGCTGACCGATGACGCACAGATAGAAGAAACGAACGACGTATTTAAAGAGACGGCCTTTACCGGCAGCCAGCAATTTTCTCAGCTGGATATGAGCAGCATGCAAAAACAAAACATGGGGCTGATTATGTTTATTGTCGGATTTTTAGGCCTCAGGCTGCATTCTTTACTTTAAACAGATGGACGAAAGTGAGCAGAAAAAAAGCAGCTGCACCATTTTACGCAAGCTTGGGTTTACCCAAGGAGATCTGCTGAAAAGCATTCAATTGAAGCAGCTGTTTAACTTCGGCATTTCGCTCGTAGCAGGACTGCTTCACAGCTATTTCGCTATCAAATCCGGCTAGTTTTTCTTCGGCGGCGAGCTCTACTCTGGGCGCCGATGCTGATTGTGATGCTCGTGTACACATATTTTCGGTATTCTTTCCGTGCTGTACTGTAAGAAAGTCATTAAAGACGCGCTTTAATAGATAGAAGGTAAAACTCCAGAAGACAGCTCTGGAGTTTTTCAATATGTACTTATGAAAATATAGTTAAAATCGAAAAGTGTATTTCTCATCGTTAAACACTTATTAGCTTTCGAAAATAGCTCGTTCATATCAAGGATAATATGCGCCAATCTGCATACACTATTTCTGCCTCTAATTCTCAATGTGATTTGAAAACCATCTCATCATTCGACAAAATTAGTCATAAATCGACAAAAAGTATTTGACCTTTAAAAAAAAAACGTATAGAATTTTCTACATGTTTTTAAAAAGAATGAGGGCTAATCATGAAAAGTGTATTGTTTAGAAAAAAGAATATCGAAGAACTACTGAACAACAATGGCCGAAACCAGCTAAAGCAGACATTAGGAGCCTTTGATTTAATGCTGCTTGGCGTTGGCGCCATTGTTGGGACCGGTATATTTATCCTTCCTGGAACAGTAGCTGCGACTCATTCAGGACCAGCTATTGTTTTTTCATTTGTTATCGCTGCGATTGTTTGTGCGCTCGCGGGTATGTGTTATTCAGAATTCGCTTCATCCGTACCCGTAACAGGCAGTGCTTATACGTATGGATATATCGTATTTGGGGAGTTAGTTGCTTGGTTAGTAGGCTGGGCGCTGGTGCTGGAATATGGCTTGGCCGTTGCGGCGGTCGCAACTGGCTGGTCTTCTTATTTAGCTGCTTTGTTAGAAGGATTTAATATCATCATTCCAGAAGCAATCTCGGGTCCTTTTAACCCCGCAGAGGGAACGTATGTAAACTTGCCAGCGGTTGCGATTGTGCTGGCCATTGCTTTCTTGTTAACACGCGGGATCCAGGAATCCGCCAAGCTTAATAAGATCATGGTATTTGTTAAAGTAGGGGTTATTCTTTTATTTATCGGAGTCGGAATTTTTTATGTGGAGCCTGCAAACTGGCAGCCGTTTGCGCCGTTCGGCGTAAGTGGCGTGATGAGCGGAGCAGCGCTTGTATTCTTTGCTTACCTTGGATTTGATGCTGTTTCATCAGCAGCGGAAGAAGTAAAAAATCCGCAGCGCAATTTGCCGATTGGCATTATTGGCTCATTGTTAATCTGTACATTGCTTTACGTCGCGGTCTCACTTGTGTTAACCGGTATTGTTCCTTATACAGGCTTGAACGTAAGTAACCCGGTCAGCTTCGCTATGCAGCTTGTCAACCAGGATTGGGCAGCCGGTGTGATTTCACTCGGCGCTGTTGTCGGGATGGTGACAGTTATCCTTGTCATGTTATATGGAGGCACGCGGCTTCTTTATGCATTTGGCCGCGATGGCCTGCTGCCGAAAGCGATGTATGAGCTTAATGAAAAATATAAAACGCCTGTTAAAAACACGTGGATCTTTTCAATCCTTATCGCTTTTTGTGCGGGATTTACTCCATTGTCTAAATTGGCGGAATTAGTGAACATGGGCACATTAATTGCTTTTACAATCGTTTCAATCGGTATTGTTTACCTCAGAAAGAATAAAAACATTCCAACAGGCGGCTTTAAAGTACCGTTCTTTCCAGTTTTACCGATTATTTCATTCCTCCTATGCTTGTTTTTAATGAGCCAGCTCTCCATCCATACTTGGATTGCATGCGGTATTTGGTTTTTAATCGGGCTTCTTATTTATTTTGCCTATGGCAAAAAACACAGCTCGATGAATACAAACGAATGAAAGTAAAAAGTGAGCCCGCATTGTTGTGTATAAACAATGCGGGCTCGTTTTTTTGTGGCTATGTTAAATAATGCTAAAGCAGCCACTTATTTTTCCATAATTAAGAAAAAGATTGATGAAAAATGCTGCTTAAACTCTTTCATTCAATACCTTTGTTTCTACATCCAAATAATTAATTATTGACTAGCTCTTTTCCGCTTAGACCAAGCGTCTCTGCTGTTGAAGTATGAATTTCGTGCAGAAGCTCTGGATTTCCCATTAGTGACACGCCATAAGAAGGAATCATTTCTTTAATTTTCGGTTCCCACTCTTTCATATGTTGCGGGAAACATTTTTTAAATACCTCAAGCATAACGTGAACACCAGTAGAAGCACCTGGAGAAGCACCTAGTAATGCTGCAATCGAGCCATCAGCGGCACTAATAACTTCCGTACCAAATTGAAGTGTACCTTTGCCGCCAGCTTCAGTATCTTTGATCACTTGCACACGTTGGCCCGCTACGACTAAATCCCAATCCTCGTTTTTTGCGTTCGGGATAAACTCACGCAACTCTTCCATGCGCTGTTCTTTTGATAGCATCACTTGTCGGACTAGGTAGTTTGTCAATGACATATTTTTTGCACCTGCCGACAACATTGTTAAGAGATTATCAGGTTTTACGGACGTGACCAAATCAAACATTGAACCGGTTTTCAAAAACTTTGGTGAGAAGCCGGCAAACGGCCCAAACAGCAACGATTTTTTATTTTCGATAAATCTTGTGTCAAGATGCGGAACAGACATTGGAGGAGCCCCAACCTTCGCTTTGCCGTATACTTTTGCATGATGCTGCGTTACAACATCCGGATTATTACACACCATAAATATTCCGCTTACCGGGAATCCTCCAATATGTTTTCCTTCAGGAATACCGGATTTTTGCAGTAGATGCAGACTTCCTCCCCCGCCTCCGACAAAGACGAATTTTGCAGCATGGCGTTCGACGTTACCGCTGTCGTTTCGTACTTTCAATTCCCACGAGCCATCGCTAGCACGTTTAATATTATCAACGCTATGTTTGTATTTGATATCGACGTTTTTACTCTTTAAGTGGTCAAACAAAATGCGCGTTAAAGCACCGAAGTTGACATCAGTTCCAGAGTCGATTTTTGTTGCTGCTATAGGTTCATTCGATGGACGATCCTGTATAATAAGCGGAATCCATTCCATCAGTTTTTCAGGGTCATCGGAAAATTCCATCCCTTGAAACAGAGGATTATTTGACATCGCTTCAAAACGTTTCTTTAAAAACGTTACATCTTGTTCCCCTTGTACCATACTCATATGAGGCAATGGCATAATAAAGTCCTGCGGGTTACGTATCAGCTTGCTGTTTACAAGATAAGACCAAAACTGCATTGAAAGCTGAAACTGTTCATTAATTTGGATAGCTTTGCTAATATCTATAGATCCGTCTGGTTTTTCGACAGTGTAGTTAAGCTCGCAAAGTGCCGCATGCCCTGTTCCTGCATTATTCCACTCGTTAGAGCTTTCCTCTCCCGCACTTTCGAGCTTCTCAAACACTTTAATTTCCCATTCCGGTACTAATTCTTTCAAAAGCGTCCCTAAAGTTGCACTCATGATTCCGGCACCAATTAAGATGACGTCTGTTTTCGTTTCTCTGTTGCTCATGTTTACCTTCCCTCTCCCCTTAAATTTGCAGAAAGGATGTAAGCGCTTCTGATTAGGCGTCACACCAAGCTAAGGCACGACCTAGTCACACACCTTTTCTGTCTCAATTATAACCATATCATAGTGTATTACAATTACTTATAGATTAAACTATCTACTATTATATGATAGTTATGAGTTATTTGAAAGCGGATAAAAGGTGAGAAGTCCGTCCACAAGTTCCTAGGAACACACAAAAACCAAGGCCTTAATCCAGCTTCTTGCAAGGATGAAGGCTTTGGTTTGCGGTTACCAGCGAACCGTCACCATCTAATTTTCGCTGTTACTTATGGTAAGGTTCCCCCAATCTCTCTCTTCAACAGCTCTTCCAGAAGCAGCTTAAATCCTTCAATCATCGTGTCTTCTTCCACCTCGATCAATAGACAGCGTTTGCCATTGTAATTGACCTGTTTGACATATCTCAAGTCTTGAGGGCTGATCGCAATATTCACTACTTTTGTGCTGATCTTAATGTACTTGGACTCGGAACGATATGGCTTGCTTTCATTTCATACGTTTTGTCTTCAACCACCTGCTGAAATGCCCTTTCCGCTTTTTCCGTATTCACATCTTTTACGCCGCTCGCCTTCAGCACACGTTCAATCTCTTTAGTATCCAAAGTAGGAGTACTCTCTTCTTCCACCACTATTTTCAGTAAATCGTTATCCAACTTAAATTGTTTTCGAATCTCTGCTATACCTTTGTTATTCATCTCTAATTTTAACTCCCTAGCTAGTAAGATTCGTGTTTTGGACAAAAAAAGAGCATCCAAAGCTACAGTTAGCTTTTGACACTTCTTTATTATAACAATCTTTAAGATGAAGAAGGCCTATCTATTATGGATTGCCTTTGTTCCTCTTGGGTCGTTATGCACCTCTACATGTTTTGTATATTTTAAAATTAAATTGCTAATAATGTGTATGAACATGGAATTTTTAAGTACGACTAGAAATGTTTTTTCTCAATAAGAGGGGTGGGATGTACATGTTTTGGAAAAAAAAACAAATTAAAAATAAGCTTGTTGCTCAATCAATAGCTGAATCAGAATTATCGATAGAAGCTCTGAAAAAAAGCCTCGTTCAAATGGACGATGCAGAATTTGTGGAAATTGACATTTCCGATATTCGAAAAATTCATCTTGTTTACATACGAACTCTCATTGACCAAGAAAAATTAAATGAAAGCATTATAAAACCTTTAACTGATTGTTCCAAACCGTCTATTCAAGATTGCATTGTGAATTCCTCAATTATTCCCATTTCTATTTTTATAGAGGCAAAAAAACAGTTGTTTTCAGGGTCCGTTTTGTTATTTGATTCTTCGCAAAACCTTTGGTTAGCTGTGCCATTAAAAAATCCTATTGGACGTGCCATTGAAACTTCCGAAACAGAAACCATCCTGTTCGGAGCAAAAGACAGCTTTAGTGAACAAGTAGAACACAATATTACGCTTATTCGAAGACGACTCCCCATACATGAACTGAAAGCAGAGAAGTTTTCTGTCGGTTCTATGAGTGAGACAAGTGTTGTTTTAATGTACATAGAGGGGCTGACTAATCCAGATTTTGTTTCAACAGTCAAAGAGAAGATTTCTGAAATTAATTTTGATCTCTTCTTTGACTCCTCTCAAGTTGCGGCATTCATGGAGGAACATCAAAACAGTATTTTTCCTCAGTTTCAGCAAACTGACCGGCCTGATGTAGTTGCTTATTCTCTGGGATTAGGAAAGATCACCCTTCTAGTAGACAATACACCATTTGCTCTTGTTGCACCCATTACTTTTTTCCATTTGTTCCAATCACCCGAGGACTATATTAATCGATGGGTAGTTGCCAGTTTTTTGCGCATCATCCGATATGTCTGTTTTATTCTGTCAATCACATTGATTCCTTTCTATGTGGCATTGACAACTCATCACTATCAAATGATTCCTATACAAACACTTCTGGTCTTGGTCGACTCAAGGAGCAAGCTTCCTTTCACTCCTTTTTGGGAAGCATTTATCATGTTAATTTTTATTGAAATCATAAAAGAAGCAAGTTTAAGAATGCCTACAAAAACAGGTCAAACACTTGGGGTTATTGGTGGTATTGTGATTGGTCAAGCGGCTGTTGAGGCTGGATTCGCTAGCAAAGTATTAATTGTCTTGGTTGGGATCTCGACGATATCTTCCTTTCTTACTCCCAACTACCTTATGACAAAAGCAAATTCATTAATTCAATTGATGTTTCTTGTTTTTTCTTCTTTACTTGGGTTAATTGGGATTGCACTAGGAAGCATTGCTATTTTAGCCCATCTTAATAGCTTGTCTTCAATCAAGCAACCCTATTTTTCACCAGTTTCCCCTTTCTTTAGAAAGGATTGGATTGACTTATTCATTCGAGGGCCATTAGTTAAAATGTTGGAGCGTCCAGAGCATCTTAAACCTCTAAAACTGAAGAGATATAAAATTAGGAGATGACTTGATGGAAACCCACCAATTATTTAAAAAGAATGAAACCTATAATGGGTTCTATGCCATGTTGTTAGTAAATCGCCTCCAAATGCTATACTTTTTTCTGATTATGCCAAATATCTTGATCAATCCATATATGATTTGGGTGCTTATAGCTGTCGGGATATTATCCCAACTAAACCTTCTTCTTTTATCGAAGTGGCTTTTAACCCGTTTATCTAGCAATGGATATAATGGATTCGTCCAATTATTTGGAAAAAAATTGGTGCGATTTCTCTCTTTCATCGGGTTGTTCTTTATTCTACTTAAACTTTCCGTCATAACGTTAGGATACAGCGAAATTGTTCAAACATTTATGTTTCCAGCAACAGATACAAATTTTCTTGTCTTTTTTATTTTGTTGTTCTGTTTTTATGTCGCAGGTAAGGGCGTTGAACATACCATTCGTTTTGTGTTGATTGCTTTTTTCTGTACATTTTGGACAATCACATTTTTCGTTTTTTTCTTCTTTCCTCCAATAGCTCAACTCAGTGATTTGTATCCACTTATTCCAATGGAGTGGAAAGTAGAAAATTGGAAAGCCTTTTTTTTAATTTTATCTTCCTATTCCGGTCCGGAATTTCTGGTATTTTTGGGACCATGGCTTAAAACAAATAATAAAACCTTTCGCTATTTGTCTTACGGCAACGCTCTCACCGTTGTAGAGTATGTATTCCTATTTATAGCATCCCTACTTTATTTCGGTTCCAATTTTTTAAGTAAAAGTCAATATCCAATTGTTAATATGGCCCGTTATCTTCAAAACCCAGTGTTTGAACGAATTGATATGATCCTGCTTTCCTTTGAATTATTTAACCTGGTTTTTGCAGTTTCTCTATTTCTACTATTGTTTTATGGAGCATCTAAAATAGCTTTTGGTAAAATGAGCAAGCCGTCCAGTGGAAAAGGTTTGTTATTCAGTGTATTCCTTGTTTTTATCGGAATGGTTCTTGTGAATGAATTATTTTGGAAGTCTTGGGAGAAGCAGAACTTTTTACTTAATCTTCAAATTATAGCTGGAAGCATAAGCTATTTTCTTGTTCCACTTGTTATTGTTTTAGTAATGAAAAAAAGAGGGGGTTAAAAAACATGCGTCTACATAAAAAGATATGTAAAAGATTGATACTCCTTTTTATGACTTTTTGGTTATCTGGCTGTGCCCCTTTTACCGAAAATAACCTCATTGAAGAAATTTCTCCCATTACCTTTTTGTCAATTAGTAAGGGGGATAAAGGGAAATTAAAAGTCAGTACAATTATGCCTCCTCTAAGTAAAGAAAATAAGTTTGTTATGTCGCAAGAAGTCAGCTTATTAAAGGAGGGCGTACAGAAGTACAACTTAAACTTCTACCAGGAAATGAAATCCGGACAAATGCGGATGCTGGTAATTAGTGATGAACTTGGAAAAGACGGGATTATGTCCATTATAAATGTATTATTGACTGATCCGGATATTTCTTCGAGAATTTATTTAGTTATCGTAAAAGGAGATTTTGATGAATACTTGGAAAGTCAATTGGACAAAGATGAAAACTTTGATTACTCGTTTTACCGAATGCTGAAGCATTATGAGGAAAAAAACCAAGGAGAATTAACTGTCGTTAATCTTCATGAATTTAAAAATTTGCTCTATACTCCTTATTCAGATCCTTTCTTGCCTGTATTCAAATTAGAAGAGGATGGGGTCAACTATGAAGGTACAGCCTTGTTTCAAGATGACAAGCTAGTTGAAACTATTTCATCTTTAGATGATCGTATCTTCCAGCTGATAAACAACGATCACTACTTAGCCGTTTTACCGATTCAAAAATTTGAAATTGTACTGGGTCATGTTAGATCTAAAATAATAGTAGATATCGATAGCAGCTATTCTACAATGACCTATACCGTGAATATAGACACTAGGATTGAGGAATACCGGGGAGATAAGCAATTATTTGACCCAAAGGAGTTAGAAAACATGAAAAAAGATATCGAAACCCATCTTGAAAAACAAACACATGAACTAGTTAAAAAGATGCAAGAATTGAAAGTGGATCCATTACAGCTTGGCATACAAACAAAAAGACCATTCTCAAAACCAATGGAAGAAAAAAAATGGAGTGAAATGTTTGAGAAGATGGACATTAAAATAAAATACAATGTTAATATCGATCCTTTGACGGATGCAAATTCAAAAAGGCAAAACCTTTAATTTTCCCTATCGAATAACTCATAACGTAAACAAAAGGCCCTAGAATCGTTAGATTCTAGGGCCTTTTGTTTAAAATTTATCGCTTTGTGTAATTTCTGTCATAATTATACAACAACACAAGCGAGCGTTGTGGTCGAAAACATGGGAAGTGACCATGTTTTCATCACATCCGCCTGGCTTTCCTCCAAAATGTCTGCGGCTTTTCTTTTACCGTTTGTTTGCTACCAATAATCCACTCCATATGTTGTATTACTATAACAGCAGCTTCTTCTTCATTAAACTCCGCCAAATAAATTTTTTTTCAAAAGGAACTGTAAATCTTTCTTCAGTTAAAGAGAAATTCCAACCATTATCTTTTCGTTCTATATGGGTATCATAATATTTTTCTGACGTATATTCATAAAATACTTTTTTCCCTGTAAAATAATTTTTTTGATGGATTTGTCCAATAGTTAATATAATAATTTCTCCTGAACTTTATTTAAAAACCTCATTTACTTATGGTACGGTTCTCTGGGTTGTATCTTGTATGCTGCCCATTTTGTTTATCTCTCCTTATATAAAAATATTAAACAAGGATAATGTTCGTTCAAGGCATATCCTTTTTTTCATTAACTTAGGGTCTTACGATGTAAAATCTTAGATGATGATCTACTCTTCTACTACTTCTTACTCGAAATATCAATCCATACTGCTACGATTAGGATTAAACCTTTAACGATATACTGCCAAAATGCCTGAATATTCATCATGCTCATACCGTTATCGATACTTGCCATAATCAGGGCGCCAATTAGAGCACCGATAATTTTCCCTCGGCCACCGACTAAGCTCGTTCCTCCGATAACACAAGCTGCAATTGCATCGAGCTCATACATATTTCCGGCACTGACAGTGGCAGCATTCAGCCTGCTCGTTAACAGGACACCGGCAACACCAGCAAGACTGCCCATCGTAATAAATACCCAAAGCGTATTGCGTTTAATATTAATTCCGGACAATGCTGCAGCTTCTTGGTTTCCTCCAAGCGCATAGATCGAACGTCCAAACGCCGTTTTATTCGAAATAAAGATAAAGACTGCTGCAAATAAAACTACAATTAAAAATGGAACCGGAATTCCCAAATACCGGTTTAACATATAGGTTGTTAAAAGAATAAAGAATGCATAGATTCCAACCTTGCCAAAATCAAGAGTTGCAGCAGGAAGCATAAGGCCCAAATGCTTACGCTTTTTTCGATTTTGAAGCGTCCAGAAAACCAATAATCCAATGCTGATTACTGCTAAAATATACCCTGGAATATAAGGGAAATAACTGTTGCCGATTTGTTTAAAACTGTCCTCCATCGGTGCAACTGTTTGTCCTTTACTTAAACCGATTAAGATCCCGCGGAAGATAAGCATTCCTCCAAGGGTTACGATGAAAGCAGGAACAGCCCGGTAAGCAACCCACCAGCCTTGCCATAATCCAAGGATCGCTCCAATCACAACCCCTGCAATCACAACTGAAAAAGTTCCCCAACCATGCCACACTTGCAGAATGGCTGCAATCCCGCCTGTTAATCCAACCAATGATCCTACGGATAAATCAATATGACCAGCAACGATAACTAAAGTCATCCCAATTGCAAGAACTGCAATAACAGACATTTGTATAATTAAATTGGAAATATTGCGCGAAGATAAAAATTCTCCACCCGTAAAAACACTGAAAATAACTGCGATTAAAACTAGTGCAATAATAAGAGTGTACGCTTGAAGGTCAAACTTAAAACTTACCCCTCTGTTTCCCTGTGCTTTCCCTTCAGCTGCTGCCGTTTTAGCCATGTTTCTTCCCTCCTGTTGCACATATCATGATTTTCTCTTGTGTTGCTTCTTCTCTCAAGAACTCTCCGGTAATGGAGCCTTCTGACATGACAAGCACTCGGTCTGACATTCCCAAAACCTCTGGAAGTTCTGAGGATATAATGACAATTCCAACGCCTTCGCTTACAAGTTCATTGATAATCTTATAAATCTCGTATTTAGCTCCTACATCAATTCCTCTTGTTGGTTCGTCCAGGATTAACACTTTCGGATTTGTCATTAGCCATTTGCCAAGAACCACCTTCTGCTGGTTTCCACCACTCAGCTGGCCAACCTTCGCCTCCAGGTTAGGCGCTTTCAGTTTCATTTTTCCAGTCAGTTCTCCAGCATTCTTCACTTCTAGTGCGTCATCAATAATTTTTAATTTCATTACCTTATTTAAAGCAGCTAGGGTGGTATTCTTCGTTATGTCCATTCCCAGCACGAGGCCATAACGCTTGCGGTCCTCTGATACGTAAGCCAGGCCTTCTTTTATCGCATCTTGTGGTTTGTTGATCATTGTCTCTTTTCCATCAATCAAGACAGTTCCTGTCTTCTTTCCTTTAAGACCACCGAACAGGCTGATGAACAATTCTGAGCGGCCCGCCCCCATTAATCCGGAAATACCGAGGATTTCACCTTTTTTCAATGAAAACGAAGCATTCTTAATCAACTGTTTCCCATTATCATCAAAAACGGAGTAATCTCTTACTTCCATTATGCTTTCTGAACTAATCAGGTGCGGTTCATATGGAAATAACTCAGTGAGCTCGCGTCCAACCATTTTTGAGACAATTTTTTGTTCCGTTAATTCTTCAATTGGTTCAGTACTGATGGTTCGACCATCTCGTAAAATCGTAACCGAATCGGCAAGAGCCATTACCTCTCCTAATTTATGAGAAATATAAATACATGTAACACCTTTCGTACGCAGTTCATTCAACAAGCCCACGAGAACCTCAACATCACTTTCCGTTAAAGCGGCTGTTGGCTCATCCAAAATAAGAATATCTGTTTTTTTCGTTAATGCTTTTGCAATTTCGATTAATTGCTGCTTCCCAACTGTTAAATCGCCGACTTTTGTTTGTGGATCAATGTTCAAGCCGATATGTTTGAGGGATTTCTGTGCTTCTGCATAAATCTTGTTCCAATTAATGACTCTTTCTCGCATTAAATCATGACCTAAAAATAAGTTCTCAGCGACAGTCATTTCCTCTACTAACGCAAGCTCCTGATAGATAATCCCAACACCTGCATCCTGAGATTCTTTTATGGTTTTAAATTCAACCTTTTGGCCATTAATAATAATTTCTCCATCATATGTACCGTTTGGATATACTCCACTCAGTATTTTCATCAACGTTGACTTTCCAGCACCATTTTCACCACATAGAGCATGGATTTCCCCCTTGCGCACCGAAAATGTAACATTATCTAAAGCTCTAACACCTGGAAATTCTTTCACGATCCCTTTCATTTGTAGCGCATACGTATCCATTCTAGCTTGTCACCACCTATTCGGAACTCAATTTTGTAAAGATGAGCGTAATACATCAACTGTGACATCATTTAGGGGGCTAATAGATAGCCATAATTATATTTTTAGATAAATAGAAAAAGGGGGAGCAAGGAAACCGATCCTTGCCCGATGAGCCCCTGTTTTTGATAGCGTTATGGACGTGCTGGACGGTCGCTTTCAGGTACATTCTTATAAACATCGTCATAAGAGTGGAATCCATCCTTGATAACCGTATCAACAAGGTTTTCTTTACCTACCTTAATTGGATCCAATTTTATGAATGGCACATCGATCTTGCCATTGTTAACAGTTGAATCAGTAGTTGGAGTTTCCCCTTTTGCCAATTGAACAGCTACTTCTGCACTCTTTTCAGCAATGTTCTTGATTGGTTTGTAGACTGTCATCGTTTGAGTACCTTCGGCAATTCGCTGTACAGCAGCCAAGTCAGCATCTTGTCCAGAAATGACTACTTTACCTGCAAGTCCCTGTGCATCCAATGCTTGAATTGCACCGCCAGCAGTACTGTCATTTGATGCAACTACCGCATCAATATCATTTTTATTTGCTGTTAAAGCGTTTTCCATAATTTTAAGTGCTTCGTTTGCATCCCAGTTTTTAGCCCACTGATCACCGACGGTTTCAATATCTCCACTATCCACAAGCGGTTGAATTATGTTCATTTGCCCTTCTCTAAACATCTTCGCATTGTTATCTGTTGGAGAACCACCCATTAGGAAATACTTTCCAGATGGTACTTGCTCCACTAAATATTCCGCTTGCATTTCACCAACGCGAACATTGTCAAACGATACATATGCATCAATATCGGTGCCATTGATCAGGCGGTCATACGCTAAAACAGGAATTCCTTCTGCCTTCGCTTGATCGACCACCGTAGATAATGCATCTGAGTTAATCGCAATAATTACTAGTGCGTCAATATCTTGAGATAACATATTCTGGATTTGAGATAATTGCTTTGCTTCATCCCCGTTTGCAGATTGTACCAATACTTCTGCGCCTAATTCTTCTGCTTTTGCAACAAAGAAGTCACGGTCATGCTGCCAGCGTTCTAATGTTAAATCCGAAACGGACAGGCCGACCTTAAGCTTATCATCATTGCCTTTCCCCTCCTTTTCAGAGCCACTGCCATTATTTTCATTACCTGCGTCCTGTCCGCAAGCTGCAAGCATCAACACTAGGAGTAAACCAACCAAAACTGAAATAAAGCTTTTCCTCTTTCTCATTAGATGTGAAGCCCCCTTATATTTTCAATTTTTTATGAAATCGCAGCCGCCAGTTCCATCGATTACGCTTTCATATTTTGATGACTAGCCGATCAGAGCTAATTCACATATTAAAATTATCATGATATCTCTAATTTGAAAGCCCTTTCACCTTTACTTTGTTGCTAATATCTAGACATTCTTGTGAATATTCTGTAATTTTAATCAAAATAAGAACATCCGTGCCCGCTAAAATTATAAAAGTCAAAATTACTCATAACTTTGTGCCCTTAACAATATTTGCGGGTTTGTACATTCATTCTTTTCAATTATTGATGGTAATTATTTCGATATTCCCGCGGGCTGATTCCAATTTCTTTTTTAAAAAACCTGCTGAAATAATTGGGATCTTTATAGCCAATATTCAATGTGATTTCTTTTAATGGCATTGTGCCATCGCGCAGGAGCTCTTTTGCCTTTTGCAATCTAGTGTTCTTCAAATAATCGATAAAAGTCACTTGAAACCGCTCTTTAAATAGCCTGCTTAAATAATAGGTGCTAATCCCAATTTGCTCGGCTACCTCTTCAAGAGAGATCGATGTATGATAATGTTTGTCAATATATTCTTTCGCTTTTAAAAGCAGCGATCTCATCCCGTTCATCCGCCACTCCCCTAAACGCTCGATAATAAATACGAGCAGGGCTTTGGCTGTTTCTTTGATCTGCATCGCTGTTTCGATTTGTCCCAGACTCACCGGTATATCCTCATCAAAGCCGAGCTCTTTGACAGAACGGGTTAACACGAGAAAGAAATCCTCCATCGCCTTGTGGATGATTCTTACCTGATAATCTGATGCCTGCTGGATCGATTGAAAATAGGATTCAAACATGTGCAATCCTTTTTGCATATCGCCCCGCTTAACAGCGTCAACTAACTCTTTTTCAATCTCAAACGGAATTAACTCTTTGCGCTTCTGTTTCAACCGGTCGCTGTAGGCCATATAAGCTGCGCCTGAGTGGCTATGCACCAGTTCCAGCGCATAGATCGCTTCCTTATAAGAATTGGAAAAGGATTTGACATCCGATACAGCCATGCCAACCCCAGCATATAGGCGGCAGTGTTCGAGGTGATTTTGGACATAATGAATGATTGACCGTGCAAAGTCTTGTTTTATTTCATGATCTGTTTTTCCTTGCTCAGTGAATAGTACCAAGACTGGAACCTGGAACCCTGTTAATGGGCCTGCCAGACAATGGAGACTATGTTCATGCAACGCTCTTTTCAGGCTTCGATACCACCGGCTTTTTTCCTCACGACCTTGATATAGGCTGTCTGATTCAAACGAAAAGACAGCCACGAATCCTTGCTTATCTTCAAGGTCCAGCCATTCACCCCAGTCATCCTGATTGAATTCGTGAACATGATCCATGATTAACGAAACAATAAATTCCATTTCGATAAAGGAACTGACTCTTTCAAGGCGACGATTGATTTGCTTTTTTTCGATCACTGTCTGTTTTTCAGCCTCGATTTCAACTGCCATCCGATCAAATGCTTCTAATACCTCGGAAACTCTGCTTGGTTTTAACAAATATTCCTTAATCCCAAATTTCATCGCTTTACGGGCATAGTCAAACGTATCAAAAGCCGACACCATAATATATCTAGTGTTCGGAAGTTCAGGAGATATCCTCTTAATCACTTCGAGTCCATCAATTTCCGGCATTTTGATATCCATAAAAATTAAATCCGGCTTATGGGTCAAAGCAAGTTCGACTGCTTGCATTCCATTTTGTGCCTCGGCAATGATGTCAAAATTAGAACGATTTTTACTAAGCATAAGTTTGAGGCCTTCTCTTTCAAGCGGTTCATCTTCCACAAGCATGATCTTTAACATATAGTTCCCCCTTCTCCTTTAGCATTTGTTTAGCTGAATACTCACGATTGTCCCTTTCCCAAGGCTTGAGGAAATGTTAATCTCACTATCATTATTGAATAATCTGAGACGATCCATCACATTTCTCATGCCGATTCCAGTTGAATGACCTGACCCTTTTTTAGATACAGATCCCTTTTCTGCATTACTCGAATTCAATAATCGATCAATCGTTGCCTGATCCATTCCTGCGCCATTATCCTTTACATCAATAAAAACCATTGCTTTGTCTTCGTAAATGTGCAATTCAAGTTTCGCACCACCAGCCATATTTTCAATTCCATGCATAAAGGCATTCTCAATGAGCGGCTGAAGCGTTAGGCAAGGGATCGGCGTTGACAAACAGGCAGGATCCACGTTTTGCAGAAACTCCACGCGGTCACCAAATCGTGTTTTTTGAATAAAAAAGTACTCTTTTACAATTTCCACTTCATCCTTTATTGTCGTCTGGCGATCGAGATTGCCGATATTATAGCGAAGCAGAGCAGATACCGATGATATTAAGTCGCTTGTCCGTTCTGCGCCTTCGATATACGACAGTTTTGAAATCGTGTTCAATGTATTAAAAAGGAAATGTGGATTAATCTGATTTTGTAAGCTTTTTAATTCCATCTCTTTCAGCAATTGGGCAAGCCTTGCCTTTTCTTCGATCTCACTAACCGATTCGAGAATATTCTTTTTCATTTCATTAAATGTCTTCGTTAAAAACCAAAGCTCGTCCTTTCTTGAAACAACAACATCCTCTCCAGAAAAACGCCCGGCTGAAATTTCCTTTGCCGCCCAGGTGAGCCGTTCAATCGTTCGTGTGATTCCATTAGAAAACCAGAGGGCAAATAGAATACTGAGAATAATAATAGAGAGAATGATTGCTGTCCCCATCTTTTGCGTATTCTTAATCTTTTTATCGATCAGCAAGGATAACTCTCGATAGTCTGTGAGTTTCTTATTAATTAAGTCAAGTGAGTTTTCATGAATATAACTGGCTGTTTTTTCTGCTTCATTTAAATGGTTCGAATATTGCTGGATATCTTGCTGTTCTACACCTTCCACGGTTTCATCTAAATGTTCAAGAAAACTGGACATTGTATTTAAAAAGTTTAGGCTTGGGATTCCTGCTAATTCTTTTTCCTTAAACTCTTTTTGCAGCTGGATCAGCTGCTGCTTCTCTTCTTGATACAATGATAGGTTTTCCGGTAAAGGCTCATAGACGTAAATTTGCAGCGACTGAAACGTCTGATTTGTCTTTTTCGTGATCTCATTTAAAAGCAAGGAAGGCTCAACATTCTCATTATAAAGCTCGATCACTTTTTGGTTGCTTTGATCACGAATAAAAAATAAAGCGATAATTAATAAAAGGATCGCAGCAAAATAAATCAGCAATTTTGTGCGAATTTTGTTCATCACGCTCCACCTCTTTTGCTAATCCTGTAAGGGTATTCTGATCTACGGATAATCGATGATTCTGTATAGTAGAAGTCTTCGATCGGTTTTCCCTTAACAATGTCTAGCATAAGCTCAATGCTTAGGTAGCCCATTTCAAACGGACGTTGTTCAACAATCGCATCGATAGCTCCTTTTTCGAGCAATTGGATATTTTCCTCAATCGTATCAAAGGTAATCACATACATATCATCCTGCCTTTTCAATGAGTTTGCTGCAGCAACGATGCCCATTCCATTATAAGAACTCGTTCCATAAAAGGCTGTAATGTTTGGATACTCGGTGAGCATTTTGTGCGCTTTTTGCTCTGTGTCAACCCTTGTAACATTTGATTCTTCAATCGCTACGATCTCGATTCCTTCAAACTGACCTACAATATCCTTAAATCCTTTCACCCGCTGCTGGTGATCGACATTATCAAAATTAGCTGTGATAATCCCAACGGCAGCCCTCCCGCCAGTATCTTCTACCAAAGCCTTTCCTGCTAATTGTCCAGCTAAATAATTATCAGTGCCAATATATGCGGTACGCGAGCTTTCCTTTGCGTCCATATCAATCGTGATAACCGGAATCCCAACACTCACAGCTTTATTAATCATTGGCGTAAATTGGTCGTTAAGAGCCTGAACAATAATCCCATCTACTTTTGCTGTAATTGCTTTCTCTAAAAGCTTAAGCTGTTCATCCGGATTCGAACGCATAGGCCCCTCATATTCAACAAAAACATCATGCTTTGTCTCGGTTTTCTTGGCGCCTTCTCCCACTAAACGCCAATAATCATGATTCATCTCCTCACCAATCAAGATAAAATGGTACTTCGGCAGAGATGTCTGTGAAGAAATTACTTTATCCATTTTTCGATCAATCGCCTGCACTTGTTTATAAAAATAAACTGAGAAACCTAATGCCGTTATAAACAACAATATTAAGAGAAAATAAAAAAACGATCTTCGATTCATGCTGTCCTCCTAAAAAAGGAACCTAGTATTTTTAATATCATAATATTAAAAATACTCTAATACAATAATAAAATGTGTTTTTTTGGAAAATGGAATCCTGCTTTATAACTTAAAAAGGTCGCTATTATGTTTCCTGGATTAGAAATATTTACCTTATTAAAAGATTTAAAGGATTAAAAAAAGCCTTATCCAACTGACTCTGGATAGGGCTTGCTGGAGTGCTGTTTTACTGTCAGTAATTCTTTATGGTAAAATTTAAGGGATTAATGCAAAAAAACTGCCTCTACTTATGGTAGGGTTCCCCCCGGTTAATCCGGAAACTCCGATACACCTGCTCTACCAAGATCAGCCTCATCAGCTGGTGTGGAAATGTCATAGGCGAGAAAGACAGCTTTTCATCCGCACGCTTCAGTACGGTGTCACTTAACCCAAGCGAACCGCCGATCACAAAGGCGATTTTGCTTTTGCCGTATGTAGCGAGATTGTCGATGTCGGCGGCGAGCTGCTCGGATGATTTCATTTTGCCGTTGATAGCGAGTGCAATGACGTGTGCGTCCGGATTGATTTTGGCTAAGATCCGTTCTCCTTCTTTTTCTTTTACCTGCTTCATTTCGGCCTCACTTAGGATTTCCGGCGCTTTTTCATCCGGTACTTCGATGATGTCGATTTTGGCGTACGCGGATAGTCTTTTAATATATTCATCGATGCCTTGTTTTAAGTACTTTTCTTTTAATTTACCGACTGTTATAATCGAGATATTCACAATTAAACCTCACTTTACAAACAATTTACGAACAGTTTATCCACAGAAGTTATCCACATATCAACAACTCACCTGTTTATATTTTACCATAGTATTCACATGTGAATATCGGTCTTTTGTTTGTTTTTTTTTATTTCGGATGACAAAAGAAGGAATTTTCAGTGTTTTTTGTTAACTTATTCTATTCTTTATATTTCTTTAATATTTCCCTGACAAAATAGATATCGAAGTCTATTTAGGGAGGAATCATGATGAAAAAGAAGAAGGTAGTGCCTTTGTTTTTAGCAACAGGAATGTTATTTAACGGAGGTGAAATCATTCCCGTTAACGTGCTGGCTGCTGAGCCCGTTTTTACAGAATCATTTGATGCTGCTGCATTGCCGGATGGCTGGGAAGTCATTCAAGGACAGGCTGCGGTTCAAGACGGTTCACTTATGTTAACGTCTCCTTCCACATCGAAGCCAGCTCGCGTACTTATGCCTGAATCGGTTTCTAGCGGTGATTACATTATTGAAGCGGATATGACGTTTGTTTCCGCTGTTGAAGACACACGCTGGGCATCCATCATGTACCGCGTGCAAGGTAATGATTATCCGTATTACCAAATGGCTGTCCGCCGAGGTGCCAACGCATTAAATGGGGTCGAACTTGCGCTTCGCAATGCGAATAATGGGTGGTCTGCCTTAAACAAAGCCCCATATAGCGAAGCATTTGCTTACAACAAAACGTACAAAATGAAAATAGTGTCAAAAGGAAATCGTGTACAGCAATACATAAATGGCCAGCTTGTAATCGACACCGACCAGGCGACAGCTCTTCAAGAAGGACGGATCGGCTTTCAAGCAGCCGGCGCAACTGTTAAATTTGATAATATTCACGTAAAGGAACAAACAGAGGAACTTCCTTCACTGGCCGATACGAGCGCTTTTTTGGGCGATCAGCCCGAAACCAATTTATTAAATGCGCCGACGATTATTTCGGATACACCTCAGCTTGAGCAGCAAGAAGGTGTATCCTCGATGATGCTCAAGCCCGATACTGATTTACTTATACAAGGCACACCTTTGCGCACGTATTTAGAAGAGATGAAAGGTGAGACCATTCCCATTATCAAGCTGGAAAATGAAGAAACAGCTCAAAAAACAGCTCAGTTGCTTAGTGAAATGTCCGTCCAGGATGTACATATCGTATCTACTCAATCAGAAGTGCTAAAGACGGTCAAAGAAATCGTTCCGTCCGTACGCGGGGCACTCATATATAATCGTTCTTCACTTAATAAGCATGATCTGAACCGCTTTATCCAGTCTGTCCATACGTCCGGGGCAAAAACGGCCATACTGCCACAAAAGCTGCTTTCAGCCGATACCGTTCATTCTTTTCATAGCCGTGCCGTTTCTATTTGGGGTGATATGGAAGGCGAATTAGAACTTGATGCGCATAGCTGATTCATGCTGGTGTTGACGGCATCATTGCCAGAGATCCAGTACCAGTAACAGCTGCATTCAGCCGTTATCCTGAAAATACGCTCGTTCAGCGGCCGATTGTCGCTGCGCATCGTGGCATCCCATCACTCGCTCCTGAAAATACGATGCCCGGCTACCGTATGTCATATGAACTCGGAGCGGATTTAATTGAAACAGATGTGCAAAAAACAAAAGACGGTGAAATTGTGATTATGCACGACTATACGGTTGACCGGACCACAGATGGAACAGGCAATGTCAAAGATTTAACATTGGCGGATATTCAATCACTTGATGCCGGCTCTTATTTGAGTGAAGAATTCGCCGGCGAAAAAGTACCTTTGTTCCGTGAATTTTTACAAGAATTTAAGGGGAAAGAAATCATATTGTTAGTGGAATTAAAAGCGGATGGTATTGCTGAGGATACGATTCGGATTATTGAAGAAGAAGGCATGAGGGATCAAGTTGTTTTGCAAAGCTTCCATTTAAACAGTGTGACACAATCTGTCGCTTCTGCGCCAAATATGCCTTCCGGTTATTTGTATTCAGCAGCTGTGCCGCAGACAGAAGCAGCCCGGCTGAACGACGCACGCAACATGATGAATTACGCGACTCGTTTAAATGTAACGCTCAATTCAAGCTACAGCAGCTTGTCTCCCGAATTTACATCATATCTCCGTCAGCGGGGCATGATCAGTTTTCATTGGATGTTCCGCAATGAAGCCGACTTTGGTGAGCAGCTTCAAAATGGCGTGATCGGGCCGATTACCGATTATACGCAGTGGCTGACCGAAGCACCAATCCGGATCGAAACGCCGATAAAAACCCGGAACTTGAATATAGGGCAGACAGCAACGATTCAAGCAAAAGCGTTCTTGAATTATCGGACCGACAAAAAAGAGAATATCGAAACAAACCTTTTCTCATCTAGTGACAATGTCAAAATTGATGGAAATACCATTCAAGCAGAGAAATCGGGTTCTTCTTACGTTTTCGCTCAACACACATTTACAATGCTTGACCAAGAATGGACACTCGTTTCAGAACCAATTGAAGTCACTGTAAAATAAAGAAAAAATTCCCGTTATCAACATGTTGATAACGGGAATTTTCTGATTTTATCCACATACCCACAGATTTCATCCACATTTCGTGACCGGATATTAGTTTCCGACAACATATAAAGCCGGATTTTGACAAAATTCGCAGGATACAGGTTCTTCAATTTTTTTCATAATCGGGGCTATTTCGTATTCATCAACGGCAATATCAAGTGCCAATTCAATGTGTTCAAGACAGCATGCCATTTGTTGTTTCTCCATTTATAAATCACTTTCCGCAACGAGCGTCATCTCGGTTTCTTTTTGCTTTCCATCCCGATAGTACGTCACATTTACGGTGTCGCCTTCTTTTTTATTATTGTACATATATTTGCGCAAGGCAATGACATCTTGTACCGGTTCTCCGTCGAGCGCAGTGATCACATCGTATTCTTGAAGTCCTGCTTTCGCAGCAGGTGAATTCGTTAACACTTGCTCAACAATAACGCCTTCTTTAATATCTTCAGGCAGCTTTAACGTTTCCTGCTGATGATATGATGGCAGCTCGTTAACATTTTGAAGCGTTACTCCCATGGCCGGGCGCTTCACTTCACCGAATGATTCAAGATCTTCAATAATGGGCAAAGCCGTGTCGATTGGAATGGACAAGCCAATGCCTTCAACCGCGCTTTGGGCAATTTTCATCGAGTTAATGCCAATCACCTGACCCGCAATGTTCACAAGTGCCCCGCCGCTGTTACCAGGATTAATGGCTGCATCTGTCTGTAGCACTTCCGCCTGCCAGTCGTTGACCATATCGCCATTTAAATCAACTGGGATCGCACGCTCCAGTCCTGATACGACTCCCTGCGTAACTGAACCAGAAAATTCAAGACCGAGCGGGTTTCCGATCGCAAGAACCGGTTCGCCAATTTTAAGTGCTTCCGAGTCGCCGAATTGGGCTGTTTTCTCCACATTGGCCCCACTGATGGTTAAAACAGCCAGGTCGGTCCATACATCCCCACCTAACAGCTCTGCCGGTTCCTTCGTGCCGTCCGCAAGGGTTACTTCGAGCTGTTGTGCGCCTTCAATGACATGATAATTCGTCACAATGAAAGCGGTGTCGCCGTCTTTTTTATAAATGACTCCACTTCCGCTTCCGGCTTCCTGCGTTGTTGATTCCGAGCCGAAAAAGTTCATTGATGCTTGAATATTTGTAATGCCGACAACCGCATCCTTCGCTTTTTCTACCGCTTGTGTCACGTCTGTTGTTACATCTATTGCTACTTGTTCCGAGCTGCCAGCCAGCTCATTTTCAGAAACGGATACGTCATTATTTTGATAATCCACAATCGATGGAAGTGTTGTCACGACAAGCCCGGCCCCAATCACGATGCCGGCAAGTCCTGACAAAAAGTAGCCGCCTTTTCCGCCGCGCTTGTTTCGTTCTGTGCGCCCTTCATCATAATAGCCCAATATCATTCATCCCTTTCTGCCAACTTATTGTTTCACCGTTCTTAGCGGCTATTCTAAAAAAATTATACGCTTTTGCCGAAAAGAAGGGCAACTTATACGCTGTCAGCGATTTTTCAAGTGAAGATTTGCAGGTTTACTATACGATTTTTTATTTCTCTTAATGCCCCACAGCAAAAAAACGCTCCGGGCTGATTGCCGCGGAACGTTTTATTAAATCACCGTGAGTGGTGTGGGCACTTTTGGGTCCGTGTCATACAGGTGAAACTGATGACCGACACCGGCGTCTTTTTGTTCAAGCATTTGCGTCACACTCATTTTCGCGAGTTCTTTCATGTTATTGTCGGCACTCAAGTGCGCCAAATAAATACGCTTCGTTTGCGGTCCGATCACATCATTCATCGCGAGCGCTGCATCTTCATTCGAAACATGCCCGACATCGCTTAAAATGCGCTGCTTGATGCTCCACGGGTAACGGCCCATCCGCAGCATACTTACATCATGGTTGCTTTCAAACACATACGCATCTGCGTTAGAGATGAGCCCTTTCATCCTGTCGCTTACATAGCCGGTATCAGTAATTAAGACGAGTTTTTTACCGCCATTATGGAAAATATAAAACATCGGCTCCGCTGCATCATGTGATACACCGAACGACTCGATATCCACAGCACCGAACGTTTTTATCATTTCCGTTTCAAACGTAAACTTCTGGCTGTCATCAATTGCACCGGTCAACCGGTCCATCGCCCTCCACGTTTTTTCGTTCGCGTAAATCGGCAGCTTGTATTTTCTCGCCAGCACACCGAGTCCTTTAATATGGTCGCTATGCTCGTGTGTGACAAAAATGCCGGACAGGTCGGCAATTTTTCGTCCAATCGATGAAAACAGCTCATCCATTTTTTTGCCTGAAAGACCGGCATCGACAAGAAAAGACTGACCGTCTGATTCAACAAAGATCGCATTGCCGGTGCTGCCGCTTGCCAGTACACTAAATTGCATTGTCATGCTTTTCACTCCAGTTACGTTACTACGATTCTTTTTCTGTCTGATAAATAGATCCGTCAAATGCGTTTACATACACTTCTTCAGTTATATCGCCTTTTTCCAGTTGAAAATACCACGTTGGCGACAAAACTTGCAGCACTTGTGATTCAAGCACTTGTGATTCAAGCACTTGTGATTCATTCAGCTGCACGGTATAATAGCCGAGCTCTGCATCACTGATCTTGCTGTCCGGCTGAATGAACCCATTTTTATAAAGCGCATCAAGTGCCTGCAGTGCGGGCAAAATAGCTTCTTCGTTCCGGTCTTCATCGTCACTTTCGAGCATTGTTTGAGAGTACTCTTCAATATTTCCATCATCATCGAGCTGTAAGGTCAGCGTCCCATAAGCATTTTCAAACAGCTTTTTATTTTCAATTTTTTGATAGTACGTGACGGTTTGCCCGTCTTGACTTCGTTCCCAATATGAATATTCGCCGCCTTGATAGACGTTATTTTTCACGAATGAATTGAGCTTATCCCGTGTTGCTCCATCCGTATCATATGGCTTGTCGAGCACACTCGCAATTTTGGTGCCCTTACTACTAATAGCCAACTCCTGCTTCGTTAAAAAAAGCAAATCGTTTTCGGAAAATATTTTCGGCTTGGCGGTGATGATCGAACGCTCGCCGGAATCTGCCGGCATTTTTTCATATTTTACCCCGTCTTCATCCAGCTTTTGTTCAATCGTTGTTGCTTTAATGACTTCGAAGCGGGATGCGCTGTATTTATTAAAAAACATCACAGCCAAAAAAATGTCCAGCACGAGAAACACGGCGATAAAAATGGTTTTTGTTTTACTCCAATCCATCTGCCGGTCTCCCTTCATCCGTGAAGAGCTTTTGCCATTCGCCGTTATATTGATAGTACCAGAAAGGCTTTAGTGTCAAAATTTTCCGAGACTCTTGTTCCAGCGTCATTTCGTACCCAATCCGCATATCTGTCAGCAGCAATGGATCGATACTTTCTAAATTGATAACTTGATTCAATGCTTTCTGGCCGCTTTGTAATTCAACAGTCTCTTCTGGCAACGGTTTATCACGCTGAACGATAAAAGAAGAGCGGTCATACTGATAAATCCGGTCCTGTCCCCAACTTTGCGACAGCTCAGCCATGCCTTGTGAATCAAAAACGGGAAAGTCACCTAAAAACAAACGATAGCTAATATCAGATGAGCCCGGCTCTGCTTTAAATAAGCGATAATCATCTACCCAGCCATTATGGTCATTAACAAAGTTAATGCTTTTTTCAATAAGTTGGTCCAGCGGCATGGATTGAGGAGTTTCTGCTGAATTTACGTATCTAACCGTTCCTGTGTTGCTGTTAATACGCATAAAGCTCGAGCCGTCCGTGTATTCGTCACTGTCTGAACGCGAACCACGTCTTACATAGCTTGGATCATTAAAAAGTGCACGCTTAAACGTTTCTGCCTCAATTTCCTCAATTTGTTCCGACAAGTAACTTTGCATGGTTAACACAGGCGGTTCTTTCTGTACATATAAAAGTGATCCTTTTGGAATTTGATAGGAAATATATGGTTTCAATCGTTCGGAATTTTCCACATAGCGATTTTTAAACTCTTTCAGCGATCTTGTTTCAATTTGGCTTCTAAAAACAAGTCTTTCTTGTACAGAAACAAAATAAACGAACGCTTTATTTTCTTCTTCTGTAATAATGATTCGGTTGAATACAGCATTTGGAACGGCTGTATCATTAAAAGAAAACATCGTCTTTATTGTGTTAAAGGGCACCGAAGAAGAAAAAAACAGCTCCACATGCGAATCATTAGACAACAGCTCTGAAAATTCCTGTTTATTTAATAATGAACGGGACACATCTTCAGGCTCAAAGAACGTCCACTTTGTCATTTCATCCATTATCCAGTCCAGCTCTTGTTCAGAAACAGTGCCGTAATGACTGCTGCCCTGATGTGAGATGATTTTTGACGGCTTTACCAATTCGGAAATTTTCCGTTGCTGGCCAATCTCTACTTCCGTCACAATATCGTCCGCTCCATCGGCAATCGTTTCATAGGATGGCTGGTAGTTCCAAATTCCCCATGTAAAGGCAAGACTGATCAACACGAGCAGTGCAAGTACTGCGGATTTGATTTTTTCGTAATTCATTCCCAATCATCCTCTTCGGAAAGATCCGCCGGCAGCGTGAAGAAAATCGTCGTTCCTTTCCCTTCAACACTCGTTGCCCAGATGTGGCCGTCGTGCGCGGTAATGAGTTCTTTTGCAATGGCGAGTCCAAGACCGGTCCCACCCATTTTTCTTGAACGGGCGCGGTCTACCCGGTAAAAGCGCTCAAAAATGAGGTCGAGGCTTTTTTTCGGGATTCCCATGCCCTGATCACTAATACTGATTTGAATCGTATTTCCATGCTCCTCCACATTAAACGAAACAAGTCCGCCTTCTGGTGAATATTTAAGCGCGTTGGAAATGATGTTATCAATGACTTGTGTGAGCTTGTCCTGGTCAATCGTGACATAAACCGGGTAACGCGGCAGCTTTCTCCTGAATGTCACTTCCTGCGATTTCGTCATTTCAAATCGGTCAATAATTTTATTGAAAAAGTCAATAAAATCTGTATCTTTTTTCGTTAAATTGTATTCCTGGCTGTCGAACTTCGATAACTGAAGCAAGTCGTTTACGAGCCGGATCATCCGCTCGGTTTCCGTCTGCGTTACATCAAGAAAATTCGGCGCAATGTCTGGGTCCTGCCAGGCTCCGTCCGCAAGCGCTTCTAAGTAGCTGCGCATCGTTGTCAGCGGCGTACGCAGCTCATGCGATACGTTCGTTACAAACTCGCGGCGTTCCATTTCAATTTTCTCCTGCTCGGTAATATCGTGCAGAACGGTAATTAAGCCGTTCACAAAGCCGGTTTCTTTTTGAATAACAGAAAAGTTCGCCCGAAGGACATATGGCCGGTCATGCGTGCTGTAATCCAAAATAACCGAATCCTGCTCATTTAACAAATCGTCGAATGAGTAGTCCTCTTCCAAATTCAGCAGTGAAACAATCGGCTGTGAAATAACTGTTTCACGTGAAACATTCAGCATTTTAGACGCTGGTTCATTAATCAAAATGACGCGTCCACGCCGGTCAGTCGCAATAACCCCGTCCGTCATGTAAGAAAGAACAGAAGAAAGCTTCCGGCGTTCTCCTTCTGTTGTCGCCTGTGCTTCCTGCAGCCGTTTCGTTAAATTGTTAAATGTTACGGCAAGTTCACCGATTTCATCCTGCCCGTACACTTTTACTTTCCGGGAGAAGTTCCCTTTTCCAAGTGCAACGGCCTGACGCCTCATATCCGTAATAGGGCGGGTAATCGTTCGAGCTAACGTGATGCCCAGAATGGCCGTAATCGCGAGCGCTAAAATCGCCGCGGAAAACAAAATTTCATTAATATCATCGAGCTGAGTAAAGACCGTCTCAATCTTGCCAACTAAGTAGACAGCACCAATCACTTCACTGTTAGAGAAGATCGGTGATGTCAGCACCCAGACCCGCTGGCCGGAGTTTTCGTCAATGTACATTTCTTCCTCTGTTTGCCCGGCTGAGAGCGCCCGTTTCACCGAGATATTGGGCATTCGCTGGCCGACAATGCCCCGGTTATTTGCGTCTGATGTACCAATAATCCGATTCTCTATGTCAATAACGCGCACTTCGATAATATCATCCTCTGAAAAATCTTCCAAAATACGCTGTGTATCCTGCTCCAGCGTATTTGATTGTTCATCACGCTCTTTCAGCATTTCTTCACGCAAATTGTATTCAAGCAAGTTAACCCGTTGCTCCAAGGATGTTTTAAAGTTTGTCGTAAACTTTTCTTCAAGGGAATTGACGAAATACACACTGATAATCTGCATCGCAAATAAAATAAGCAACACATAAATCAGCACAAATTTCATTTGAATTGAACGAAAAAACCCTACTCGTTTCATTCACATTACTCCTGTTCAGGATTGCGCAAGTAGTAGCCGACACCTCTTCGGGTCACGATCCATGATGGATGGCTCGGGTTGTCCTCAATCTTTTCACGAAGGCGTCTTACGGTTACATCTACAGTCCGGACGTCTCCATAATAATCATATCCCCAGACTGTTTGCAGCAAATGCTCACGTGTCATTACCTGACCGATATGCTTTGCTAAATAATGAAGAAGCTCGAATTCACGATGGGTCAGTTCAATCGTTTCACCGCGCTTGGACACGATGTACGCATCTGGATGAATCGTCAACGCACCAACTGTAATTTCATTCGTGTTCGCTGCTTCTTCTTCCTGAACCGGTGCTGCCTGATGGCGCCGCAAATTCGCTTTTACACGCGCAATAAGCTCCCGTGTAGAAAAAGGCTTCGTCACATAATCATCTGCCCCAAGTTCAAGACCTAATACTTTATCGATCTCGGAATCTTTTGCCGTCAGCATAATAATCGGCATGTCGTATTTTTTCCGTACTTCACGGCATACTTCCATACCATCACGGCCTGGCAGCATAATATCAAGCAGCACAAGGTCCGGCTGCATTTCTTCAACCATTTCAACGGCCTGGTCACCGTCATAAGCACACTGCACATCGTATCCTTCTTTTTTCAAATTAAACTGCAAAATGTCTGCAATCGGCCTTTCATCATCGACAACCAATATTTTCTTTTGCATCATGTATGTCCCTCACTTTTATTTTCACTGAGTAAAAGATGGCTTCAAATATAATATTTTATCATATTTCCGCTTCTTTCGCTTTTCTTAACTTTACCACGGCAGACGAACGGCAGCATCCCGTAACATATATACAGAAATAACAAAAAGCACCACGGGAGCGAAATCACCGCGATGCTTTTTCGATGGCTCAGGACGGAATCGAACCGCCGACACAAGGATTTTCAGTCCTTTGCTCTACCGACTGAGCTACTGAGCCAAGATCAGATACATTCATAAATATAAAATCATCGTTTTAAAAAATACAGCGGCCGTTGTTCATGAAGGACAATTCATAGGTTCGCACGGCCGCCATCAAGAAATAACATAACAATAGGTTAAAGTAAAAATGGCGGTCCGGACGGGACTCGAACCCGCGACCTCCTGCGTGACAGGCAGGCATTCTAACCAACTGAACTACCGGACCATTTATAAATATGCTGTTCACCAGCAACGTTGTTAATAGTATCACATGGGTGAAAAGGTGACAATACATTTTCACCATATTTGTCGTAATAAACGAACAAAACGATGAAATTTTGACATTTTTGCGTCTAGCCCCAAACATTCCAAGGAAATAAAGCCAAAATTCTACATTTTTTCGTTATATGTGAACATTTAATCATGAGCATGGACATGTTTTTTGTAAGCAGAGAAGGATTCATCTATTTAGCTATCGATTTTTGATGAAATGATCGATCATGATGAACAAAATTTCATCTAAACATGATGGGATTCCTATTGCCGGCGGCGGTAGTTTTATAAGTTCAGTTATTTCTTCAAAGAAGAAAAAGCTGTCTCGTTTTAAGACAGCCTTTCATTCATCCTTATATTTATCCCCAAACGCTGCGGACAACGTTTGTTTGATTACGGTCCGGTCCTACAGAGAATACAGACAATGGAATGCCTGTCAGTTGTGACACACGTTCAATATAGTGACGTGCATTCGCAGGAAGTTCACTCAAGTCTTTCATACCGGTAACGTCTTCTGTCCAGCCTGGAAGCTCTTCGTATACAGGCTCACATTCTGCGAGTGTGCGAAGGTTAGCTGGGTATTCTGTAATTAATTCGCCTTTATAGCGGTATGCTGTACAGATTTTTAATGTTTCGATGCCTGTTAAGACGTCAATTGAGTTCAATGAAAGATCTGTCAAACCACTGACACGACGTGCATGACGGACAACCACGCTGTCAAACCAGCCAACACGGCGCGGGCGGCCTGTTGTGGTGCCGTACTCGCGGCCGACTTCACGGATGCGGTCGCCGATTTCATTAATTAACTCGGTTGGGAATGGACCGTCTCCCACACGTGTTGTATACGCTTTTGAAACGCCGACAACGTGTGTAATTTTCGATGGACCAACACCAGAACCAATTGTAACACCGCCCGCTACAGGGTTGGATGATGTAACAAATGGATATGTTCCTTGGTCAATATCAAGCATAACACCCTGCGCGCCTTCGAACAAAACGCGGCGGCCTTCATCAAGCGCGTCATTCAAGACAACAGACGTGTCGCAAACAAGGTCTTTAATTTGTTGGCCGTATTCATAATATTCATCAAGAATATCTTCCACTTTAAAGCCTTCTGTTTCATAGAAGAGCTCAAGCAGGCGATTTTTTTCAGCGATGTTATGCGTTAATTTTTCTTCGAACGTTTCACGATCCAGTAAATCTGCCATACGGATACCCATACGTGCAGCTTTATCCATGTAAGCAGGACCGATTCCTTTTTTCGTTGTCCCAATTTTATTCGCGCCTTTACGCTCTTCTTCCACTTCATCAATTTTCAAGTGGTACGGCAAAATAACGTGCGCACGGTTTGAAATTCGCAGATTATCTGTTGATACGCCGTGTCCGTGCAAGTATGCAAGTTCTTTTACAAGCGCTTTCGGATCGACAACCATGCCGTTTCCAATCACACAAATTTTATCCGAATAAAAAATACCGGATGGGATTAAGTGAAGTTTGTATGTAACACCATTGAATTTAATTGTATGACCCGCATTGTTACCACCCTGGTAACGAGCTACGACTTCTGCGTTTTCAGAAAGAAAATCGGTTACTTTCCCTTTTCCTTCATCGCCCCACTGCGTTCCTACTACGACTACTGATGACATTTTTTGCACCTCCGAAGGTTCATGAAAAACGTTTTGTCAAACACGTTCATTTTACCAGTAAAAAACACCGTTCGTCAAACAGAAAAGACGAACATTTTTAAGTTACTAAGAATTTTTCATTCGCTTTTACTCGAAAAGCGCAAGGCGCCTTGAGCTAGACACTACCCAAAAACATATGCTTTCTTAAAATAAAAAAGCCAGCGAATCGCTGACTTTTTTATGCTCCCGGCGGCGCACCCATCTCATCCATACGCCGCTCAACGTTCACAAATTTATTATATTCTTTGACGAAAGCAAGCTCAACGGTACCGGTCGGGCCGTTCCGCTGTTTGGCAATAATGATTTCAATCATGTTTTTGTTTTCTGATTCTTTATCATAATAATCATCACGGTATAAAAACGCGACGATATCCGCATCCTGCTCAATCGAACCGGATTCCCGAATGTCTGACATCATCGGCCGCTTATCCTGCCGCTGCTCAACGCCGCGGGAAAGCTGGGAAAGTGCGATAACCGGCACTTCGAGTTCACGAGCGAGCGATTTTAAGGAACGGGAAATTTCCGATACCTCCTGCTGACGATTTTCGCCAGCGCGGCCATTCCCTTGAATAAGCTGCAAATAATCGATTAAAACCATTCCCAGCCCCTGCTCCTGCTTGAGACGGCGGCATTTGGAACGAATTTCCCCAATCCGCACCCCCGGCGTATCATCAATGTAAATGCCGGAGTTGGACAAGCTGCCCATCGCCATCGTCAGCTTACGCCAGTCCTCATCGGTCAGTGCACCTGTCCGCAGGTTTTGCGCATTAATGTTGCCCTCCGCACACAGCATCCGCATGACAAGCTGTTCTGCGCCCATTTCCAGACTAAAAATCGCAACGGTCTCATCCGTATTCGTCGCCACGTTTTGCGCAATATTGAGCGCAAACGCCGTTTTCCCGACAGATGGACGAGCAGCCACAATAATAAGATCGTTCCGCTGAAAACCAGCTGTCATCCGGTCGAGCTCTGCAAATCCGGTTGGAATGCCGGTGACGTCTCCTTTTCGGTTATGGAGAAGCTCAATGTTGTCATACGTGCGGACAAGCACGTCTTTAATGTTATGAAACGCGCCGGCATTTTTTCGCTGCGCCACTTCCATAATGCTTTTTTCCGCTTCACTAAGAAGGCCTTCTACTTCATCTTCCCGTTCATACCCGTCCGACGCAATTGTTGTGGCAGTCCGGATTAATCGGCGCAAAAGAGATTTTTCTTCGACAATACGGGCGTAATATTCAATATTGGCTGCTGTCGGCACCGCCGACGCAAGCTCGCTTAAATAAGAAATACCGCCAACATCTTCAATCAGTTTCTGGGCTGCCAGGTCTTCTGTAACCGTTACAACATCAACCGCTTTTCCGTGATCACCAAGCTTGAGCATCGTTAGATAAATTTGCTGGTGGGCATTCCGGTAAAAGTCTTCTGGAATTAATATTTCAGAAGCGACTGTTAACGCGGACGGCTCAAGAAAAACCGCCCCCAGTACAGCCTGTTCTGCTTCAATATTTTGCGGCGGCACACGGTCCGTTAATACATCACTCATCGTCACCCTCCCCGCGAAAAAAATGTGATCAGATAATTCCGATCACATTTTTTATACGTTTACTTTTCTTCTGTTACGTGCACTTTTAACACCGCTGTTACATCATTATGCAATTTGACCGGTACATTTGTATAGCCTAGACCGCGAATGCCGTCCGCAAGGTCCATCTTTCGTTTATCCAGCTTAATATTGTGTGTTTTTTTCAGCTCGTCTGCGACTTGCTTTGCAGTAACTGAACCGAAAAGCCGGCCGCCTTCACCTGTTTTTGCGTGCAGTTCAACCGTTAGTGCCTCAACCGTTTCTTTTAACTTTTTCGCTTCTTCCAGCTCTTCAGCTACAAGTGAAGCTTGCTTTTTCTTTTGTGCATCAAGCGCATTTTGGTTGCCGGAAGTCGCTTCGACCGCATAGCCATTTTTAATTAAAAAGTTATGCGCATAGCCGTCTGCAACATTTTTCACTTCACCTTTTTTGCCTTTTCCTTTTACGTCTTTCAAAAAGATCACTTTCATTCTTCCGTTCCTCCTTCAATCATTTCATCAATCACGCCACATAATCCTATTTCTGCATCTTCTACCGATGCACCACGAATTTGTGTGGCTGCGTTCGTTAAATGGCCGCCGCCATTCATTTGCTCCATAATAATTTGCACGTTTACTTCGCCAAGCGAGCGGGCGCTAATGCCGATCATATCTTCTGATCGTCGGGCGATGACAAACGATGCCTGAACCCCGTTCATCGTCAAAATCGTATCTGCTGCCTGGGCGATCAGTACAGAATCATAAATATAATTATCGTCGCCTTTAGCAATTGCCAGGCCATCCTTATAGAAATAAACCGTTTCAATAAGCTGGCTGCGCTGAATATATGTGCCGATGTCTTCTTTTAAAAATTTTTGGACAAGAATCGTATCCGCGCCTTGTGTGCGCAAATAAGCTGCCGCATCAAATGTCCGGGCGCCGGTCCGAAGTGAAAAGCTTTTTGTATCCACAATAATGCCGGCAAGCAGTGCGGTCGATTCAAGCATGGATATTTTTTTCGTCTTTGGCTGATACTCTAAAAGCTCTGTCACAAGTTCGGCTGTGGAAGATGCATACGGCTCCATATACACAAGGAGTGGGTGTTTAATAAATTCTTCTCCGCGCCGGTGATGGTCAATCACAACGACCCGTTCCGCCTTCTTCAACAGCCGGTCTTCAATGACAAGAGACGGTTTATGTGTGTCAACGACAACGAGCAATGTTCGGTTTGTCGCAATTTCAAGCGCTTCTTCCGGCGTAATAATCCTCGAATAAAGCGATGGATTTTGTGCTTTCACCTCACCAAGGAGACGTTTAACGGCTGTATCAATTTGCGAAAAATCAATGACGATGTAACCTTCACGTCCATTTAATTCTGCAACGTGACGAATCCCCATCGATGCGCCGACCGCATCCATATCCGGATATTTATGGCCCATCACAATGACTTTATCGCTATCTGTTACTATATCACGAAGCGCATGAGAAATAACGCGCGCACGTACGCGGGTGCGTTTTTCGGTCGGATTTGTTTTTCCACCGTAAAACTTTACTTTTCCGTCTCCCTGCTTAATGGCTGCCTGATCGCCGCCTCGTCCAAGAGCCAGATCCAAACTGGACTGGGCCAGGTCACCTAATTCCGGCAGCGGAACCATACCTTGCCCGATACCGATACTCAGTGTGAGCGGTGCATAATGCTTCGCTGTTTGTTCCCGTACTTCATCCAAAATGGAAAATTTATTTTCTTCAAGCTTGTGCAAGATCCGCTCATTCATTACTGTAAAGAAACGCTCAGAGGAAACGCGTTTTAAAAACATGCCATGTTCTTTTGCCCAGCCATTCAGCATAGAAGTCACTAAGCTGTTCAAGCTGCTGCGCGTCTGATCATCCATTCCTTGTGTTAAATCATCATAGTTATCAAGAAAAATGATGCTGAGCGCCGTCTTTTCTTCTTTAAACTGCCGGGCTGTAAGCTCTTGCTTTGTAACATCAAAAAAGTAAAGAAGCTTTTCATCCGGTTTTGAGATGACACGAAATGTCTTGCCGTTCAAATCAATCATCGCTTCTTTTTCACTTTTGACCGCCGGCAGCAATGGTTCTGCTACCTCATAAAGCGATTCTCCGACGAGCGTTTCTTCTTGAAAATAAGAGGTCAAAAAAGCATTTGCCCATTCCACGACATATTCTTTGTTATAAAGCAAAATACCAATCGGCAGCTCTTGAAGCGTTTCTTCGCCGACTTTTTGCAGCCGGTATGATAAGGTAGTAATATATTTTTGTACATCTTCATGCGCTTTTCTTTCTGCCAAATATAAAAAGAGGAGCAGAAAAATTGTTAAGGTCATTAATCCGGCGCCGGCGATTCGATTATAGGTGAACAGCCAGACCGACGCAGCTGCAAGCACAAGCAAAACGACGATCATCGGCAGTTGGACCATTCGCCTGTTGTAATACGAAAGCATTCGCTTCAGCTCCTCATTCTAAAGCTCCATTCGGTGCGTTCAATAGAGCTGATTTTAAAAAGCGCTTTAAGGCTTTTTTTGCATCCGCTGTCTTAAGTCAAATCCTAAATCAATTATACCTAATAATCGGATAAGATAAAGAAGTGGAATAAGGGGAATTGATAAAACGGCCAGAATGACCGGAATTGCTTTTGGCCATTTTTTGCTGTGTGCAAAGAAAAAAACAAGTGAGAGCCCTTGTATGTATAAGCATGCCTGCAAAATAAACATGACGTTCACATAAATATCGTACCACGTTGTACCGCTTTCCGGTTTTACGACGATAGCACCGACCATAAAGAAAAGATAATACCATAAAATCGCACGCGGAAGCTGAACTGTCCGGAACGGATTGAGCGGTTTTATGCTGATGCCAAGCCGTTTGACGATTGGATAATTAACCGTCATCAGCAGCAGGACGACGATAAATGCAATCATCACAAAAATAGCTGGTAAAAGCGCGCCTATATACTGAATAACCGTATTAATTTGATCTTCTGTATAAGGCATTTCCTGCCCAAGTATATCGCTTGTTTCTATCATGGATTGCTTGAAGGCGCTGCTGAACTGGTCTACAAACGAAATATCAAGCAGCAGCACCGTGGCGACGTATTGAATAATAATATTCACAAGAAACACCAGGCTTCCTGCCATGTAAACCATCCAGCCATCCGACTGCTTCCGGATCAGCATACCCATCGCAAGCCCCGTCGTCCCATACATGACTGCCACAGGCACAGATACAATACCTCCCGCAATAAATGCCACAGCGATTGCGCCAGCCAGCAGCATAAACGATGGACCGGCCGGATATTTAGCGCTATAAATCAAAAAAGGAAACAATAAAAATAGCGCGCCGACAATTGAAACAATAGGTACATACACTGAGATCAGCAGCAGAACCGTAAAGATTGCCAGCATCATTGCTCCTTCTGTTATGACTTTTGTCTTCCCCACTTTAACACTCCGTTCATTTGCCGTACATTCCGGCATTCTCCTTCTTTATTCTACATTCCTTTAGTCCCCCATTCAACTTTAAAACAAAAAAAGCCCGAACACAAGATCGGACTTTCATTATTTCTTCATATTTGAAATTGACGAATGGCTTGAATTAATTCTTCATTATTTCCCGAAACGTGGACATGCGTCTGCAAATTGCCGTCCGCTACTTGTTTAACCGATGCCTTTAATTTCTGAATCGGCCTTATAATGCTGGACGTTAGTAAAAACGTGACAACCATCACGATGACAAGAACAGATAATGCCGTAATCGCGAGAATTTTTTTCATGTCATTGGAAACACCGAATAAATTCTTTTTTTCATAGACAGCACCGATTTTCCAGCCGGTCTGTGCAATTGTATTGTACACGGTCAATCCGCTGTCTGTTTCAATAATGCCGTTTTTTTCTCCCGAAAGAACAGCCGTCATAATGGGATCTTTTGAAACATCCTTTCCTTTTTCTGACGGATGGATAATCGCTTTTCCTTCGTTTGACAATACAACCGGATAACCTCCATATCCAATATTCAGCTCGTTCATCCAGTTCGTCATACTCGTTAAATTGATATCGGTCCCGATGACCCCAAGCACTTCTCCTCCGTTCATAATGGCTTTTGAAACGGTAATCACATAATCACCCGTCTTACTCTCATATGGCTCGCTCCAGACCGGCTGATCGCTTTCAATTGCTTGCTGATAAGACGGTGTTTCAAGCGGATTAAAATCGTCCGGAAGTACCGTTGCCGGTGTCATTTTAAAGGCGCCGTCAGCCGATACGTAATACACACTAAGCACATCTTTGTAAATATCCGTGTAACGGTTAAAAACAGCCTGCTGCTGCCTGTCCGATTCACTGTCCGGCCGCACTGCTGCCTGAGTGGAATTAGCGTATTGGATCACTTGCGCCGATTCTGACAAAAGCTGAATGCTGTCTTCGTACTTCTGTAAAAATGCGGCTGCTGAATTATTTAATTCTTTGACAAACCCTTCCGTCTGAACGGCCATATTCTTTTCAATCCGCTGCTCTGTTTTCAATCCGGTAAAAAAAATAATAAAGGCAAATGCACTAATGAGAACAAATGCAATGGGTAACATAAATTTCATTCGAATTGATTTCACCACTCTACATCTTTCTATCTATCTCCACATCCCATTATAGTTTTATAGACCCGTTATATTATTAATTGATTGTAAAGATTATATTGAAAAAAGAGCTGCCTCTCGTTTTGGCATCTCTTTTACTCTTTAAGCCCATTTAAATTGATCCACTACTTCTTTTAATTCAGCACTTAGTCCCATTAATTGTTCTAATGATTCCGCCACAGTCCGAATGCTTTTAGCTGTTCTTGAGCTTGAAGGAGGATAACTCCTGTCCATAGAAGAGACTGTCCAACTGATTTAGAGCGATCAAGTAAATTAGCCCTTTTATAAAACAGCACCTGCTATCCAATTTAAACAAGGAACATTATTGAAAACGATGATGTGGTCTTCACCATCCATCTGATAATATTTTGTTTCGGAATGAAAATAGTGTTTTTCTGTTTTCCAACGCAAAAAAAAACACAATGCCGACGAATCAGCATTGTGTTTTGTGTTTATTCTTATCTTTCTTCTCCAACGAATGGAAGAAGTGCTACCATCCGTGAGCGTTTGATTGCAATTGTCAAACGACGTTGGTATTTAGCGCTAGTTCCTGTAACGCGGCGTGGAAGAATTTTTCCACGTTCAGATACGAACTTTTTAAGCAAATCAACATCTTTATAGTCGATATGTGTAATACCGTTAGATGTGAAATAACAAACCTTTTTGCGCTTACGTCCACCTCTGCGTCCTGCCATGAGTTTCCCCTCCTCTTAACTTTAATTAAAACGGAAGATCGTCGTCTGAAATATCAATCGGCTGACCGTTATCTGCAAACGGATCTTCATTCATTTTAGAATAACCGGCATTGTTATTGCCGCGCTGTTGATTCTGCTGTGGCTGGCCAAATGGAAAGTCCTGATTGCTTGGCTGTTGTCCGCCACCCTGCTGCTGAGGAGCATTGCCATACTGCTGGCTGCTGCCTCCACCGCCGCCGGATTTAGGCTCAAGAAATTGGACACTGTCTGCCTGGACTTCTGTCACGTAAACGCGCTTTCCATCCTGGCCTTCATAATTGCGTGTCTGAATGCGCCCTTCAACGCCGGCAAGACTTCCTTTTTTCAAGAAATTTGCTACGTTTTCAGCCGGTTTACGCCAGATCACACAGTTAATAAAGTCCGCTTCCCGGTCACCCTGCTGGTTCGTGTACGTACGGTTCACCGCAAGCGTAAACGTCGCAACCGCTGCGCCGGATGGCGTGTAGCGAAGTTCAGGATCTTTCGTTAAACGACCCACTAAAACCACTCGGTTTATCATCAGAATCAACTCCTTTTCTTTTAAGATGTTTCAAACTGAAACATGATGAAAAAGATGTGTGTATTTATTGTGTTTTAATTACTTTTCTTCTTGTTTAACAACGATATGACGGATAATGTCATCGCTGATTTTCGCAAGACGGTCAAATTCATTTACTGCAGCTGCATCTTCAGCTTTAGCTTGAATTAGTTGGTAGAAGCCTTCACGGAAATCATTGATTTCGTAAGCTAGACGACGTTTACCCCATTCTTTTGACTCGATGATTTCTGCACCGTTTGAAGTAAGGATAGTGTCAAAACGCTCAACTAGCGCTTTTTTCGCCTCATCTTCAATGTTCGGGCGGATAATGTACATGAATTCGTACTTTCTCATCTTCGTTCACCTCCTCGTGGACTATGCGGCCCTTTTATGTAAAAGGGCAAGGAGCAAATTTTCATTACTCACAAGTCGAAATTATAACATGAATTTCTCAACAGCGCAACGTTTTTCGCAATGCAGTTAAATAAAAAGGTACTCATGGCTAGATTGGGGAACACTCCTCTATCATAGAACGCACGTTTGATTATTGCAACTTTAAAACATTCTTTGTTTAAAAAAAGCAGGGTACGTTAAAAAGCAGACCATAATTGCTGCAATCGTTGTATTTCCGAATGCTGTCAGCACAATGACCAGCTGGTACTTAACCGCGATGACCGGTGATGCTCCGGCAATAATAGCACCGGTCATCATACCAGGCAGCTGCACGAGACCAATTGTTTTCATCGCTTCCGTACTTGGAATAAGCGCCGCTTTCACAGTCGCTTCGATCAACTCCTGCGATGCGTGACGATTCGTTGCACCAAGCGCCAGTTTCCCCATAATGAGTTCTTTTGTTAAATCAAACTCCCGCTGCAATCGGTCAAAAACAAGGCTGACTGCGACCATTGAGCTGCCGATAATCATCCCGCTCATCGGCAGAATATATTGCGCTTCATAATCGACAATATTAAACACAACCCATATCGCCACAGACACAAGTTCAGTTGCCAAAATAGCTGTAAATGCAATCCAAAAAGCGGAATGGAATGAACTGCCCTGCTTGGCACATGTTCTTGCCGCAATGACGATCATAACTAAAATAATCAATGAAAAAACAATAGGGGACTGAATGGCAAACACAAACGTAATGATGTATCCAATGATCATCAGCTGAATACATGCGCGAATCGACGCCACAAGGATCTCTTTTGAAATGCCAAGCTTTTGCTTATACGACAGCCAAAGCGGAATCGTCATAAATAAAAAAGCCGCCAGCAAAGCACCATAACTAATGTCTTTCAAACGAGCGACCTCCATAGAAAAAACTCCACCAGAAATCCAGTGGAGTCATGAATGCGTTGCCGCACGAAGCGGCGCTTTTAGCATTCGAACAAATCATTAAACGTTAAACCGGAAGTGAACAACGTCTCCGTCTTTCATCACGTATTCTTTTCCTTCGAGGCGGACTTTGCCAGCTTCTTTTGCTGCTGCCATGGAGCCGTTTTCGACAAGATCGTCGTACGAAACAGTTTCAGCACGAATAAAACCGCGTTCAAAGTCGGTATGGATGATGCCGGCACATTGTGGTGCTTTCATGCCTTGACGGAACGTCCATGCGCGCACTTCCTGCACGCCTGCTGTAAAGTACGTGGCAAGTCCTAACAGAGAGTAAGCTGCTGTGATTAATTGATCCAGACCAGATTGCTCGATGCCAAGCTCTTCAAGAAACATTGCTTTTTCGTCATCATCAAGCTCTGCAATTTCTTCTTCAACCTTCGCACTGATCACAATGACTTCTGAGCCTGTGCCAGCAGCGTATTCACGCACTTTTTGCACATGTTCGTTTTCGGACGCATCCGCGATTTCCTCTTCGCTCACATTGGCTACATACAGCATTGGTTTCGCTGTCAGCAAGTGCAGCTGTTTCACGATTTTTTGCTGTTCTTCCGTAAATTCAACCGAACGGGCCGGCTTTTCAGATTCGAGCGCTTCTTTGACGAGAACGAGAACATCATGCTCTGCTACAGCTTCTTTATCTTTTTGTTTGGTAAGCTTTACCACACGCGCAAGACGCTTGTCCACAGACTCCAAATCCGCCAAAATAAGTTCCAGATTAATGACTTCGATGTCATCAATCGGATCTACTTTTCCAGACACGTGCGTAATATTTTCATCATCAAAACAACGGACGACCTGGCAGATCGCGTCCATTTCACGAATGTGAGATAAAAATTTGTTTCCAAGTCCTTCGCCTTTGCTCGCGCCTTTGACAATTCCGGCGATATCGGTAAATTCGAACGCAGTTGGAATCGTTTTTTTCGGTGTGACCATTTCCGTTAACTTTGTAAGGCGCGCATCCGGCACTTCCACGATGCCGACGTTTGGATCAATTGTACAAAATGGATAGTTGGCCGACTCGGCCCCTGCTTTTGTAATTGCGTTAAATAATGTCGACTTGCCAACGTTCGGAAGCCCGACAATCCCTGCTGTTAATGCCATATTATTTATTCACTCCTTGTTTTCTGTAAAAACGGACACTGTATTCTAAACCTTTCCCCATTATATGGACTGCAGCGGAAAAAGGCAATTTCATTTCATCTCCTATGAATTAAAGGCTAGCTGCGTGACGTCTTGTCACAACACCTTTGTGACCCCGCCTTGCGGGCCTAAAAAAGAACGGCTTATTCGCCGTTCTCTGTCAGGACTTTCTTCATTTTTTTCGCAAATTCGCGTCGCGGCAGCATCACGCTGTGTCCGCAGCCTTCACATTTGATCCGGATATCCATGCCAAGACGAATGATCTTCCAGCGGTTTGTGCCGCACGGATGGGCTTTTTTCATTTCAACAACATTATTTAACTCAAATTGTTTTTCTTCCATCATGCTGTCCCCCCGCTTTTTGCCTGTTTTGGTTCTGTTTGTGCTTCTTGCTCCGTGCGCGAGTACATAACCATGCGTGGATACGGAATTTCAATTCCATTGGCGTCCAAGCATTCTTTAATATCTTTGCGCATCATCCGTGCCACATACCAGTGGTTCATCGGCGTTGTTTCCGCCGTAATGCGGAGTGTCACGTCAGAAGGCGCTAATGTTTGAATTCCTAAAAACTGCGGCGTTTCCACAATTTCCGGATATTTATCTTTTAAAGTATCTAAAAGCTCTTTGATCACTTTTTCTGCTTTTTCAACATTTTCTTCATACGCAATTCCTACATCTACAACCGCAACGCTGTTATTAAGCGAGAAGTTCGTCACTTCAATAATGCTGCCATTGGGAAGAATGTGAGTTTCTCCAGTCCACACTTTTAACTTTGTCGTGCGCAAGCCAATTTCTTCGACCGTTCCTTCAAACTGGCCGATGCGGACAAAGTCTCCGACTGAAAACTGATCTTCGAAGATAATGAAGAAGCCGGTAATGACATCCTTTACTAAGCTTTGGGCGCCAAAACCAATCGCAAGACCGAGCACTCCAGCTCCGGCAATTAATCCTTTAACATCAAAAGACAAAACACCAAGGACATTGACGAGCGCGATAAAATAAACAACATACGCAAGGACGTTTTCAATCAGCTTTAATAGTGTATTTTCACGCCGCTCGGAAAACGTAAGCGGTGCTTTTGAACGAATGGCAAAAAAATTGCGGACCGCAATTTTCCCTACCTTGACAAGGACCCAGGCTGCCAGAATCGTCAGGGTGATTTTAAGAGCGGCTCCCCCGAAAGCAAGCCACGTTGCTTCATTTGTGAATTTAGCCCATAACGATTCGAGGGCACGCTGGTATGTAGATAATGATGGTTCCTCCAAAAAAGAGCCCTCCTTCTGCTAGTTAAATAAGTCGTTCTCAGTTTAACAGGAGAAGACGCTTTTTTACAGAAAAGTGATTGAAAAGTTTGTAATATGGCAAAGCCAATGCAAAGGTGGGGAAAAAAGCTTTTCCAATTCCATCTTAGAACATTATAACGAGCCTGTTTGCGAAATTCCGGTCATCACAGCGGCAACAGAATCCATTAAATACGGACCTCCTGCATGATGGTTACTTTTCAAATTAAAAAGGCTTCTCCTAAAAGAGAAGCTTACAGCTTATAAATATTTTTCATCCTTTATTATCAAGCATTTCTAAAATGCGGTTTAAGTCATCCGTTGACATATACTCAATTTCAATTTTGCCTTTTTTGCCACTTTTGGATTGGCGAATTTGAACTGCTGTACCGAATCGTTCCCGGAGCGCTTCTTCTCGATCCAAAATAAAAACGTCTTTTTTAACCGGCTTTGTTTCACGTGAAACATTTTCTTTCTCTTCCCGGATCCAGTTTTCAAGCTGGCGGACTGTCCAACCTTCTTCTGCTGTTTTTTGGGCGGCTTCAAACTGCTTTTTGTGTGGCTTTACACCAAGCAAAGCACGTGCATGACCCATCGACAGCTTTCCTTCCGCGATCATTTCTTGAATGCCTGCAGGCAAGTCAAGCAGGCGTACATAGTTGGAGATGTGCGGCCGGCTTTTGCCAATGCGGGAAGCGAGTTCCGCTTGCGTTACCTTTAATTTATCTATAATAAGCTGATATGCAGCTGCTTCTTCCATCACCGTCAAATCTTCGCGCTGCAAGTTTTCGAGCAGTGCGAGCTCCATCATTTGCGCTTCCGTCAATTCTTTGACAATCGCTGGCACTTCTTTCATTCCAGCTGCTTTTGCGGCGCGGTACCGGCGCTCGCCTGCCACAATTTCATAGCCTTTAATGCTTTTCCGAAGCACAATCGGCTGCAAAATGCCGTGTGACTGAATAGATTGTTTCAGCTCTTCAATCGCTTCTTCATTAAATATTTTTCGAGGCTGATGCGGATTTGGGCGAATCTCTTTTACTGAAATATCCTGCACAGAGCTGTTCTTGTCCGGTCCTAAATCCGTAAAAAGTGCATCCAGCCCTCTGCCAAGTCCTTTAGCCATGTTCTGCCACCTCTTTCGCAAAATCAAGATACACTTCCGCACCACGTGAACGGCCATCGTACAATAAAACCGGTTTGCCGTGGCTCGGCGCTTCACTTAGCCGTACATTACGAGGAATGACTGATTTGTATACTTTATCATGGAAATATTTTTTCACTTCTTCAGCCACTTGAATGCTTAAATTCGTCCGGGCATCAAACATCGTTAACAGAACACCCTCTATGTAAAGGTCTTTATTTAAATGCTTTTGAACGAGCCGAACGGTGTTTAATAATTGATTTAAACCTTCTAGCGCATAATACTCACATTGAACCGGAATTAAAACGGAATCGGCTGCCGTTAACGCATTAATCGTTAATAAGCCAAGCGATGGCGGGCAGTCAATAATCACATAATCAAAACTTTCACGAATCGGCTCCAGTGCTTTTTTCAACCTTAATTCCCGGGAAATAGCCGATACAAGCTCAATTTCAGCACCAGCCAGCGCAATTGTGGCCGGTGCTGCGTACATCCCTGCTGCTGTTTGCTTAATCACATCTGTGAGTTCCACATCATCTACGATTACATCGTAAATGCATTGCTCAACGCTTTTTTTTTCAATCCCGGCACCACTTGTCGCGTTCCCCTGTGGATCAATGTCAAGAAGCAGTACTTTCTTGCCGAGTGAGGCGAGCGAAGCCCCAAGGTTCACTGATGTTGTCGTTTTCCCTACGCCGCCCTTTTGATTGGCGACCGCGATTACTTTTCCCAAAAGAAGCCACCTGCTTTCGTCTGTCGGTGTTGTCTGCTTTCTATTTTATCAAAAGTGAAGCGTTTTGGCTTTTGATGCCCGTCAAAAAAAAACCGTTTTTCAGTAAAAACGGCGTTTTGAAGCATTATTTTGGTTTTTTCGGAATTTGAATCGTGATTCGATAAAAATCCTCGTTTTCTTCTTCTGACTGTTCTACGTTGATCCCACTTTGTTGAACGAGGGCAAGTGACTGGCGGATTGTATTCAGCGCAATACGGATATCACGACTGACCGCTTTTGTACGGGGACGCGGCGGGTCTTTTTCCAGCATTTTCACAACGCGGTCTTCTGTCTGCTTTACATTGAGCTGCTTATTGATCATGATACTCAGCAGCTCACATTGCAATTCCGGCTTTTTAAGCGGCAAAAGCGCTCTTGCATGACGTTCGGTGATCTTCCTTTCAGCCACGGCCTGCTGCACTTCTTCCGGCAATTTTAGCAAGCGGAGTTTATTCGCAACAAATGACTGGCTTTTCCCGACCATTTCTGCGAGTGATTGCTGCGTCGTTTTATTTAAATTCAGCAGCTTTTTATACGCAATCGCTTCTTCGATTGGAGATAGCTCTTCCCGCTGAACATTTTCAATAAGTGCCGCTGAAGCGGTCTGTTCATCCGTAAATGGACGAATAATGACGGGAACCGTTTCATGGCCAAGGCTTTTCGCCGCTCGGAAGCGCCTTTCTCCCGCTATAATTTCGTACCTTCCATCTTCTGCTTCCCGGACGACAATCGGCTGAATAATGCCATGAACGGCAATGGTTGATGCCAATTCTGCTATTTTTTCTTCATGAAACACAAAACGCGGCTGAAATTGATTTGGCTCGATCCATTCCACCGCAATTTCTTTTACTTCATCCACGGGAAGCATCATGTCTGTTTCACTTTTTCCGCCAAATAGACGGGAAAAAGGACGCTTCATGTTCACACCACCTTTTACATTCTCCATTCTGATAGTATTCGCCATGAGGCGCCCTGTTCCTGCCACGAACTATTCGATTGGTGTTTTATTCGGAGTACCGGCTTTGCGCGGATACTTTTTCGGCGTTTCTTTTTCTTTTCGGACCACAATAATCGTTCGTTCACTGTTTTCAATCGGCAGGCGAAATGAAAAGACATCTTCTGTTTTGCCGCCAAGTATTTTAATTGCTTTTGCAGCTGTTTCCATTTCATCGGCCGCGCTGGCTGCTTTCATGGCAACAAAAGCGCCGCCGATTTTTGCAAATGGCAGGCACAGCTCAGATAAGACGGACATGCGGGCAACCGCACGGGCTGTTACAAGGTCATACTGTCCACGGTGTTCCGGTTTTTGTCCCATTTCTTCCGCACGTCCATGAACAAACTGGACGTGATCAAGCTTAAGCTCAGATGCTAGATGATTTAAAAAAGTAATGCGTTTATTTAATGAGTCGATGATCGTCACATTTAAATTTGGAAACGCAATTTTCAGTGGTATACTTGGAAACCCGGCACCGGCACCAACATCACAAATGCGCAGCGGCTTTGTTAAATCTGTATACACAGCCGCTGTAAGCGAGTCGTAAAAATGTTTCATATAAACATCTTCCCGATCGGTAATCGCCGTCAAATTCATTTTTTCGTTCCATTCCACAAGCAGCTCAAAGTAGCGGTTAAACTGATTGAGCTGCTGTTCGGTTAATTCAATACCTTTTAAAGATAGTTCGGATTGAAATTGATTGATATTCATTTGTCGGGTCCTTTCTTATTCGCTGCCGGTCCGCGCAACGCGGCCCTGCTCAATGTAAATAAGCAAGATCGAAATATCAGCTGGATTAACACCGGAAATACGCGATGCCTGCGCGATGGAAAGCGGGCGGACTTCTTTTAAGTTCGTACGCGCTTCGTTGGCAATACCGCTAATTGCATCATAGTCAATGTCAGCCGGAATTTTTTTGTTTTCCATCTTTTTCATACGGTCTACTTGTTGCAAGGACTTCTCAATGTAGCCTTCGTATTTAATCTGAATTTCCACTTGTTCTTCTATTTCTTCATCAAGCAGTGCATCAGCCGGAATCAGCTGCTTGATCGCGTCATATGTCATTTCCGGACGACGCAATAAATCTGCACCGCGAATGCCGTCTTTTAATTCACTTCCGCCGGCTTCACGAATGAGCGACTGTGTTTTTTCATCCGGTTTAATAATTGTTGCTTTGAGTCGTTCAATTTCTTCAATGATCGCTGCTTTTTTTGCGGTAAATGCTGCATAACGCTCTTCTGAAATTGTACCCAGTTTATAGCCAATTTCCGTTAAGCGAAGATCCGCGTTGTCGTGGCGCAAAAGAAGTCGGTATTCTGCACGGGATGTGAGTAAACGATAGGGCTCACTTGTTCCTTTTGTGACAAGATCGTCGATCATTACGCCGATATATGCATCGGAGCGGCTTAGCACTACTTCTTCTTTGCCGAGTACACGGCATGCGGCATTAATGCCGGCCATCAACCCTTGTCCTGCTGCTTCTTCATAGCCCGATGTACCGTTAATTTGTCCCGCTGTATATAGGTTTTTCACTTTTTTCGTTTCCAATGTCGGCCAAAGCTGTGTCGGTACCATCGCATCGTATTCAATTGCATAGCCGGCACGCATCAGCTGGGCTTTCTCTAAACCTGGGATCGTGCGAAGCATGCGATACTGAACGTCTTCCGGCAAACTTGTGGAAAAGCCCTGCACATATACTTCTTCCGTTTTCCGTCCTTCCGGCTCCAGGAAAATCTGATGCCGCGGCTTGTCGTTAAAACGGACGACTTTGTCTTCAATAGATGGACAATATCGTGGTCCGCGGCCTTTAATCACACCGGAATACATCGGTGAGCGATGCAAGTTTTCGCCGATAATATTGTGTGTTTCTTCATTCGTATACGTAAGCCAGCACGGCAGCTGGTCGGTAATGTATTCTTTCGTTTCATAACTGAAAGCCCGAGGCACGTCATCTCCCGGCTGAATTTCTGTTTTCGAATAATCAATCGTCCGGCTGTTTACACGCGGCGGTGTACCCGTTTTAAAGCGAACAAGCTCAAAGCCAAGCTCTTCCAGATGCTCAGATAATTTTACAGAAGGCTGCTGGTTGTTAGGACCGCTCGAATATTTTAAGTCGCCAAGAATAATTTCTCCGCGCATAAACGTTCCACTCGTAATAATAACAGCTTTTGAACGATACATCGCCCCTGTTTGGGTAATGATGCCCCGGCACTCGCCCTCTTCAATGATCAGACGCTCCGCCATTCCTTGAATAAGCGTTAAATTCGGCTCCTGCTCAATCGTTTCTTTCATTTCCTGCTGATACAGCACTTTATCCGCCTGCGCGCGCAATGCACGAACAGCCGGGCCTTTTCCTGTATTAAGCATTCTCATTTGAATGTGTGTTTTATCTATATTTTTTGCCATTTCGCCGCCAAGTGCGTCAATTTCACGGACGACAATTCCTTTTGCCGGACCTCCGACAGAAGGGTTACATGGCATGTATGCGATCATATCAAGGTTAATCGTAATCATGAGCGTTTTTGCTCCTGTGCGTGCAGAAGCAAGACCCGCTTCTACGCCGGCATGGCCTGCTCCAATAACAACAACCTCATATTCGCCTGCTTCATAATAATTCATGCTGTTATTAATCCTTTCCATTGCTTATTTCCCGAGGCAAAATTGTGAAAATAGCTGGTCAATTAAGCTTTCGTGGAGACTTTCGCCGATAATTTCGCCGAGCAGCTCCCACGTTCTTGTTAAATCAATTTGAACGATATCAATTGGCACACCCGATTCGACCCCACTGATGGCGTCTGAAATCGAACGATTCGCCTGATTTAATAAAGCAATATGGCGTGAATTAGAAACGTACGTCATATCCTGTGCGCCGACTGCTCCAGAGAAAAAGAGCCCAGCTACTGCTTCTTCAAGTTCATCAATGCCCTTTTCTTCGAGAAGCGATGTCGTCACAAGCTGGCTGTTATGTGCCAGTTCTTTTACGCGCTCCATGTTTATTTTCGGCTCAAGATCTGTTTTATTGACAATCACAATGACATCCATGCCAGCCGCTGCTTCAAATAACTTTTCGTCTTCGGGCGTCAGCTGATCGGAATAGTTTAACACAAGTAAAATTAAATCGGCTTCTTTTAATACTTTTCTTGAACGTTCCACGCCGATCCGCTCTACAATGTCTTCCGTCTCTCGAATGCCCGCCGTATCGACAAGTCGAAGCGGTACACCCCGCACGTTGACGTATTCTTCAATGACATCCCGTGTCGTGCCTGGAATATCGGTTACAATCGCTTTGTTTTCATGAACAAGTGCATTAAGAAGCGAAGATTTCCCGACATTCGGACGTCCGATAATGACAGTGGATAACCCTTCGCGCAAAATTTTCCCTTGTTCCGCAGTCCGGAGCAGCCGATCAATTTCAGACCGAACAAACTGTGATTTTTGGAGCAGTACACGATGCGTCATTTCTTCCACATCATCATATTCCGGATAATCAATATTTACTTCCACGTGTGCCAGTGTTTCTAAAATTTCCTGGCGCAGCCGCCCAATCAGCTTTGACAACCGCCCTTCTACTTGGTTAAGGGCAACGTTCATCGCTTTATCCGTTTTGGCACGAATTAAATCCATGACAGCTTCCGCCTGCGATAAATCAATACGGCCGTTCAAAAAAGCACGTTTTGTGAATTCTCCCGGTTCAGCAAGACGCGCTCCTTCATTTAACACAATCTGCAGAACACGGTTAACGGCTGTGATGCCTCCATGGCAGTTAATTTCCACAACATCTTCACGTGTAAATGTTTTAGGACCTTTCATTAAAGACACCATGACTTCTTCTGCAATGCGGCCTGTGGATGGCTCCATTAAATGACCGTAATGAATCGTATGGCTCGGCACTGTGGACAGTTTTTTCTGTCCCGGTGCTTTAAACACTTTATCCGCAATCGCAATCGCTTCATCGCCGCTCAGCCGGACGATCGCAATCGCTCCCTCGCCAAGCGGCGTCGAAATAGCGGCAATCGTATCAAACTCCACTTCATTCACCTCTTCCATATTGATATTGATGTATGTTATCGCCTGCTGGCTTTCATGTCATTCCCTAAATAAATAGAATACCACAGCCAGCCGGTGAAAAAAAGACGAATAATCATCCACATGTTGATAACTTTCTCGCTGCATCCGCTCTTTATTTGGAATACTATCCCTTTTTATACATAAAAACAGACATTGTCTTAGAGACAATGTCTTCGATTAAGTCTTTTATGAAACTGTTGAATTTTTTTTCTTTGGCAGACCATTGATTACCAATGTTTGAACAATCATAAAAATACTGCCGACAACCCAGTAAAGCGCAAGTGCAGATGGGAGGGTAATCCCAAAAACAATAATCATGATCGGCATCAGCCATAGCATCATCGCCATTTGCGGATTTTGATTGGCTGTTCCCGCCATCATTAACTTTTGCTGAAAAAACGTGAACACACCGGCTAAAACAGACACAATAATGTCCGGCGAGCCTAAATCAAACCATAAGAATGTGTGGTTTTTAATTTCGCCCGTCCGCATAATCGCCTGGTAAAGACCAATAATAATTGGCATTTGAACCAAAATTGGGAAACATCCGGCAAGCGGATTGACACCATTCTGCTGAAATAGCGCCATCGTTTCCTGCTGAAGCTTTTGCTGCGTCTGCGCATCTTTTGACTTGTATTTTTCTTGAATTTTTTTGATTTCAGGCTGGATCTCCTGCATCGCTTTGGCGCTTTTTGTCTGCTTGATCATAAGCGGCAAAATGATGATCCGAATAATGATCGTAACGACGATGATACCAAGACCGTAGCCGCCTACCAAGTTAGACGTGGCTGTAATAAATTGTGATAGCGGATAAATGACGTATTCATTCCAGAATCCTTCACTGTCCGCTGTTATGTCCTGATTGACTTCCGTACACCCTGCGAGCAAGACGGAAAAAAGAGCCACGATCAGGAATGAAAGCGTTCTTTTTCTCAAGCGGTTGCGCCCCCTGTCATTGGCTTAATTCTTATTGAGTGGATTCGATTGTTTTCCCTGAAGCGCCCGCGCCAGTTTCAAGACGTGTATAAGACTTCCCTTCACTTCTGCACAGGACAAGTCTGCAGCCGGCTTTCGTGCAATGACGATAAAGTCATATCCGGGCTTAATGTCTGCCTTCAATTCCGTAAAACTCTGTCTTATATATCGCTTTATGCGATTACGCACGACAGCGTTGCCGAGCTTTTTGCTGACGGACAGACCAATCCGGAACGGCACGTTTTGTTCTTTTTTATACATATACACAACAAACTGGCGATTCGCGAACGACTTCCCTTTACTGAAGACCGTTTGAAAATCGTCGTTTTTTTTAATGCGGAATGATTTTTTCATTTATGGCACCTGCCGGCTCTTTTTAAGGATCAAAGGCTATACCTTCGCCGCTTCCTGCGGCAACGCCTTCGCGACCCACATCCTGCGGCCCCTCAGCAATCTTTAGAAAAAAAGACCACTGAATGGTCAGTGGTCTTATGCAGATAGTACTTTTCTGCCTTTAGCACGGCGGCTTGCTAAAACACGGCGGCCGTTTTTAGAACTCATGCGTGCACGGAAACCATGAACTTTGCTTCTTTTACGTTTATTAGGCTGATACGTTCTTTTCATATTAAAACACCTCCCTGAGGTTTTAAAATTCATATTTTCAAAACAGTCTTTGTTAATTATAAGTATGTACATGAATCCTGTCAACCAAATTTTAAAACGGTCACAGATTCAAATTATTTTACTGTCTTTTTGATGAGGAATCTAAGTTGTACAGAAAACGCTTTTTGTTGACTTATTTTTCACTGTGGACAGCAATCGACAGCATTTACTGATTATCCACAGCTTCTTCTATGGTCTTTTCACAAGTCCTCACCCTGTGGACAATCTTTTGAACAGTGTTTTAACGCCTGTGGATAATTAATTGAAGTCATTGCAAGCTCTCATTTTTTCTGCTATTATTATTTTGTTTTCACTCTGGATAACTAAATTCGACATATTATCTATCCACAGTTGTGGATAGTATGTGGAAAAATAATGAACAGGGTGTTTTTATTTTTATCCACAAGCTGTAGATTTTGTCGAAAAACTAGTTTCATCTTATTATATATTTATTCACAAACATTATCATGCATAATTATGAATATTACTTGAAATCCGCTCGATTCGTATTGTACAAACATTAAACAAGCTGTGCTGACAGTTAGTAAGGAGGGGCCAATGGAGAATATTGATGATCTATGGAACAAAGTGCTGGAGCGCATCCAGACACGAATTAGCAAGCCAAGCTACGAAACGTGGGTAAAGTCGACGAAAGCCCATTCGCTTCAGGGAGATGCCATTGTTGTGGCGGCACCTAATTTTTTTAACCGCGATTGGCTTGAAGGGCATTATACCCACTTAACATCTGAAATTATTGATGAATTAACAGGCGAAAAGCTGGATGTTTATTTTATTTCACCAGACGTTCACGATATGGAATCCTACGTTCCACCAACGCATCGCTCTGAGCAGCTGACACCGACTCCGAAATCGAAATCGAACAGTGACGCAACGATTCAAAGCATGCTGAATCCGAAGTACACATTCGATACGTTTGTCATCGGATCCGGTAATCGATTCGCTCATGCCGCGTCGCTCGCAGTCGCTGAAGCACCTGCGAAAGCATATAATCCTTTATTTATTTATGGCGGCGTTGGTCTAGGTAAAACCCACTTGATGCATGCAATCGGCCATTATGTAATTGAACATAACCCTGGCGCAAAAGTTGTGTATTTGTCATCTGAAAAGTTTACGAACGAATTTATTAATTCGATCCGTGACAACAAAGCAGTAGAGTTTCGGAATAAATACCGGAATGTCGACGTGCTGCTTATTGATGATATACAGTTTTTAGCTGGGAAAGAACAGACGCAAGAAGAGTTTTTTCATACGTTTAATACGCTTCATGAGGAAAGCAAGCAAATTATCATCTCAAGCGATCGGCCTCCTAAAGAAATCCCAACACTTGAAGACCGGTTACGTTCTCGTTTTGAATGGGGACTGATCACAGATATTACACCGCCGGATCTTGAAACACGTATTGCTATTTTGCGTAAAAAAGCACGTGCAGAAAACTTGGATGTCCCGAATGAAGTGATGCTTTACATCGCGAATCAAATTGATACAAATATTCGGGAGCTTGAAGGGGCCTTGATCCGCGTCGTCGCATATTCGTCTTTAATCAGCAAAGAAGTGAATGCAACCGTAGCAGCAGAGGCGCTGAAAGACATTATTCCAGGAGCGCGTCCGAAAGTTGTCACCATTCCGGACATTCAGCGGGTAGTCGGAGAACAATATGGTATTCGCCTAGAAGATTTCACTGCGAGGAAACGGACGAAATTAGTCGCATTCCCGAGGCAGGTTGCGATGTATTTGTCGCGCGAGCTGACCGATTTTTCGCTGCCGAAAATCGGCGAGGAGTTTGGCGGACGCGATCACACGACGGTGATTCATGCACATGAGAAAATTTCAAAACTCATGGAAACTGATCCTGTCGCTGCTCAAAAAGTGAAAGAAATCATCACCATTTTAAAAGCTTAATAAGCTGTGAATAAAAAGGGGCGTTCATCAACAGTCTGTCCACATGTGGATAGACTGTTATTGTTCTGTTTTTATCCACTTATCCACAAATCAACAGCGCCTACTACTACGACTATATTTTTTTAATATAAAATAATTAAAATTATCACTATATGAAACATTATTCAAAAATAATTTCGGAGGTATTCCCATGAAATTTTCGATTCAAAAAGACCGGCTCGCTGCCGGAATACAAGATGTATTAAAAGCAGTAAGTTCGAGAACGACAATTCCCATTTTGACAGGAATTAAAATTCACGCGTCAGACGAGGGGATCACACTGACAGGAAGCGACTCAGATATTTCAATCGAATCATTCATTCCAAGTGAAGAAGGAGAAGTCTTAATCGCCACAATTGAAGAAACAGGCGGAGTTGTTTTAAACGCACGATTTTTCAATGAAATTGTCCGCAAATTGCCCGCATCTACAATTGAATTTGAAACATCGTCTTCATTCCAAACGATCATTCGTTCAGGCCACGCGGAGTTTAGCTTGAATGGCCAAGATGCAGATGAATACCCGCATTTGCCGCAAATCGATGACGAAAATGTTTTTAAGCTGCCCGCTGACCTTGTAAAAACACTCATTCGACAAACTGTGTTTGCTGTATCCACATCTGAAACACGTCCAATTTTAACAGGGGTCAACTGGAAGATTGAAAATGGTACGCTCATTTGCACGGCAACTGACAGCCATCGTCTTGCACTTCGTAAAACCGCAGCAGCTGGACTTCCGGAAGGGGAATACAATGTTGTGATCCCAGGGAAAAGCTTGACGGAACTAAGTAAAATTTTGGATGACACGAATGAACCGGTTGAAATTGTCATGACGGAAAACCAAGTATTGTTCCGTTCAAAATATGTGCTGTTTTTCTCAAGATTGCTTGACGGAAATTACCCGGACACGAGTCGCCTTATTCCAGATGAACACAAAACAAAAATTGACTTAAATACAAAAGAATATTTACAGGCGGTTGACCGTGCTTCACTTTTAGCGCGTGAAGGAAGAAATAACGTTATTAAAATGAGCAGCGGCGATGATGGAACCGTGGAAATTTCATCTAATTCCCCGGAGATTGGTAAAGTAACTGAGCAAGTGAACAGCTTGGCAGCTGAAGGAGATGAACTAAAAATCTCATTCAGCGCGAAGTATATGATGGATGCACTGAAAGCAATTGAAGGGACAGAAATTGAAATTCAATTTACTGGAGCTATGCGTCCATTCGTTATCCGGCCGCTTCATGATGATTCCACTCTGCAATTAATTTTGCCGGTGCGCACATATTAATCAATCTCCGAAAAAGCAGGGCGTATTGGCCCCGCTTTTTTTGTATTTATGTTAAAATAAAGTACTAGGATTTTTACGGAGGAAAAGAACTTATGATGACAAAAAAAGCAGAAAACGAGGAATTCATTACCCTTGGCCAATTTCTAAAACTGGCCGGCATTATTCAAACCGGTGGTCAGGCAAAATGGTACTTGAGTGAGCATGAAGTATACGTGAATGGAGAACTTGATATGAGACGCGGCCGAAAGCTTTACGAAGGAGATGAAGTTGAAATTCCTGGTGACGGCGTATACGAAGTAGGGTTTGGAACTGAGGAAGGCAGCGATTAACAGCCATCGGAAGGTGTTTCTATATGCACATTGAACAACTGGCTTTGGAGAACTATCGGAATTATGAATCGCTCCTCGTTGAATTTGATAATACTGTAAATGTCGTCATTGGCGAAAACGCCCAAGGGAAAACAAATATAATTGAATCCATCTATGTATTGGCCATGGCCAAATCGCATAGGACGTCGAATGATAAAGATTTAATTCGCTGGGAAGCGGAATATGCTAAAATAAAAGGGCGAGTGCAAAAAAAGCACCAGTCGCTCCCGATTGAACTTGTTATTTCAAAAAAAGGAAAAAAAGCCAAGATCAATCATTTGGAGCAGACACGCCTTAGTCAATACATTGGAAACATGAATGTCGTCATGTTTGCACCCGAAGACTTAACGCTTGTAAAAGGCAGTCCGCAAGTAAGAAGGCGGTTTATTGATATGGAAATCGGGCAGGTCTCACCTGTCTATTTGCACGACTTGAGCCTTTATCATAAAGTCCTGCAGCAGCGAAACCATTATTTAAAGCAGCTGCAGACGAAAAGAGCATCGGACTTTACAGTGCTTGATGTTTTGACCGAACAGCTTGTGGAGCTGGCGATGAAAGTGATGAAAAAGCGATTTGAATTTATTCGTCTGCTTCAAAAATGGGCAGGACCGCTTCATTCAGGTATTTCACGCGGCATTGAAACACTTGCCATCGTCTACGAGCCAGCAGCCGGGATAACGGAAGAGCAGAGCGACGAGCAAATACGCTTGGCTTTGTTCGCCGCGTATCAAAAAGGCCGGACGAGAGAAGTGGACCGGGGCGTTACCTTAACCGGCCCACATCGGGATGATCTCCTTTTTTATGTGAACGGCAAAAATATTCAAACATTTGGGTCACAAGGACAGCAGCGAACAACTGCTCTCGCTGTAAAGCTTGCTGAAATCGAACTCATTCAATCAGAAATTGGCGAATACCCAATTTTGCTGCTGGATGACGTCTTATCCGAACTTGATGACTACCGCCAGTCGCATTTGCTGAACACGATCCACGGCAAAGTGCAGACGTTTGTGACGACAACAAATACAGATGGCATTGAGCATGACACATTAAATGCTGCATCGGCTTACAGCGTAACAGCTGGCGCGATTACACAAATAAAATAAGATTATATTACCGAAAGAGAAGGTGACTGGATTTGACTATGGGCCCGCAAAATAATACGACACCTTCCTATGATGAAACTCAAATACAGGTGCTCGAAGGACTTGAAGCTGTCCGAAAACGTCCAGGTATGTATATTGGCTCAACGAGTGCAAGAGGACTGCACCATCTTGTCTGGGAAATTGTCGATAACAGTATCGATGAAGCACTGGCCGGCTATTGCGATGAAATCAATGTCATCATAGAAGAGGACAACAGCATTACGGTAAAAGACAATGGTCGCGGCATTCCAGTTGGCATTCACGAAAAAATGGGCCGTCCGGCTGTTGAGGTTATTTTGACTGTTCTGCACGCCGGAGGGAAATTTGGCGGCGGCGGCTACAAAGTATCCGGCGGTCTTCATGGTGTCGGCGCATCTGTCGTTAACGCTCTCTCGAAGCTTTTAGAAGTGTATGTTCACCGCGATGGAAACATTCATTATCAGGCATTTAAGCAGGGCGTTCCGCAGGAAGATTTGAAAATCGTTGGGGACACTGATATGACCGGCACACACATTCACTTTGTGCCGGATAATGAAATTTTCACCGAAACGCTTGTGTATGATTACGACATACTCGCACAGCGTCTTCGTGAGCTGGCTTTCTTGAATCGCGGACTCAAAATTATACTTGAAGATAAAAGAGAAACTGAAAAGAAAAATGAATATTACTATGAAGGCGGAATTAAATCGTACGTAGAACATTTAAACCGTACAAAAGAAGCTCTTCACGAAGAAGCCATCTTCATGGAAGGCGAGCGTGACGGCATTCAAGTCGAAGTCGCCCTTCAATACAATGACGGCTATACAAGCAATATTTATTCATTTGCCAATAACATCAGCACACACGAAGGCGGTACACACGAATCCGGCTTTAAAACGGCACTGACACGTGTGATTAACGATTACGCTCGAAAAAATGGCTTAGCTAAAGAGCTTGACGGCAATTTATCAGGGGAAGATGTTCGTGAAGGGCTGACAGCAATTATTTCAGTTAAACATCCAGATCCACAGTTCGAAGGTCAAACGAAAACAAAGCTCGGTAATTCAGAGGCGCGTACTGTCACAGACAATGTCTTTTCAGGCCGTTTTGAAACGTTTATGCTTGAAAACCCAAATACCGCGCGGAAAATCGTTGAAAAAGGGATGATGGCTGCACGTGCGCGAATGGCTGCCAAAAAAGCCCGTGAATTGACACGCCGGAAAAGCGCGCTTGAAGTATCAAGCCTGCCCGGTAAACTGGCGGACTGTTCATCGCGTGATCCGAAAATCAGCGAACTCTATATCGTAGAAGGAGATTCGGCGGGTGGTTCAGCGAAACAAGGGCGTGACCGCCACTTTCAGGCAATCTTGCCGCTGCGTGGGAAAATCTTAAACGTGGAAAAAGCACGTTTAGATAAAATTTTGTCCAACAATGAAGTTCGGGCAATGATTACGGCGCTTGGCACAGGCATTAGCGAAGAGTTTGACTTGTCGAAAGCGCGTTATCATAAATTGGTGATCATGACGGATGCCGATGTAGATGGCGCGCATATCCGGACATTGCTGTTAACATTCTATTTCCGGTACATGCGGCCGCTTATTGAAGCAGGTTATGTTTATATTGCCCAGCCGCCGCTTTACAAAGTGCAGCAGGGCAAGAACATTAGTTATGCATACAACGATCATGAGCTGGATGAAATCATGAAAACCATTCCGGCGAATGCAAAGCCAATTTTGCAGCGCTATAAAGGTCTGGGGGAAATGAATCCGACCCAGCTATGGGAAACGACAATGGATCCATCTACGCGAACATTGCTGCAAGTAACACTGAAAGACGCAATGGAAGCAGATGAAACGTTTGAAATTTTAATGGGCGATAAAGTAGAACCGCGCCGTAAATTTATTGAAGACAACGCACGATACGTAAAAAATCTTGATATATAGGTTGAGAAAGCGTCCGTATTTGCGGACGCTCCAACTTTTTTAAACATTGTCCAGTTCCAGGCGCCATCAGCTCGAGGGCTCATAGGATGTGAGTCAAAAAGGCGTTGCGGCACGATGCCGCGATTTTAGCCTTTGCTCTAAAGACAATTCGTCTTATGCATGTCACCTAAAGCTGTGCGCCTTGCACTTTTCTTAAAGGGAGGATTTTTCATGGCTGATATGCCGAGCTCCAACGTGAAAGAGATTAATATAAGCCAGGAAATGCGGTCATCGTTTCTTGATTATGCGATGAGTGTTATTGTATCCCGGGCGCTTCCGGACGTTCGTGATGGCTTGAAACCGGTGCACCGCCGTATTTTGTACGCAATGAATGATCTTGGAATGACTGCCGATAAGGCATACAAAAAGTCTGCACGGATTGTCGGTGATGTTATCGGTAAATATCATCCGCACGGCGACTCAGCTGTATACGAAACGATGGTACGGATGGCGCAGGACTTTAACTATCGCTATATGCTTGTGGATGGCCATGGAAACTTCGGTTCAGTAGATGGCGATGCAGCCGCAGCAATGCGTTATACAGAAGCCCGTATGTCCAAAATCGCCATGGAAATTACGCGTGATTTAAATAAAGATACAATTGATTACAAGGATAACTATGATGGATCTGAACGGGAGCCTGTTGTTCTGCCAGCCCGATTCCCTAATTTGCTCGTAAATGGGGCTTCGGGCATTGCGGTTGGTATGGCTACGAATATTCCGCCACATCAGCTAGGAGAAGTCATTGATGCCATCCTTGCTGTCAGCAAAAATCCGGAGATGTCTGTTCTAGATTTGATGGAACATATTCCCGGCCCTGATTTTCCAACATCTGGTATTTTAATGGGCCGCAGCGGTATTCGCCGAGCCTATGAAACAGGACGTGGGTCCATTATTTTACGTGCGCGGACAGAAATTGAAGAAAAAGCCAATGGCAAAGAAACGATCATTGTGACGGAAATTCCGTACCAAGTTAATAAATCGAAGCTGATTGAACGCATCGCTGAACTCGTGCGTGATAAAAAGGTTGACGGTATTACCGATCTTCGAGACGAATCTGACCGAGAAGGTATGCGAATCGTGATGGAAATCCGCCGTGACGCGAATGCGAGTGTTGTTTTAAACAATTTATATAAATATACGGCCATGCAGACAAGTTTTGGAATTAATATGCTGGCGCTTGTCGACGGACATCCGAAAGTCCTCGGACTAAAAGAATTTTTAACACATTATTTAGCGCACCAGCAGGAAATTATCCGCCGCCGCACACAATTTGATTTAAATAAAGCAGAAGCGCGTGCTCATATTTTAGAAGGATTGCGTATTGCGCTGGATCATATCGACCGTATTATTGCATTGATTCGTGGCTCACAAACAGCGGATCTTGCTCGTGAGGGCTTAATGGAACAATTCGGTCTATCTGAAAAACAGTCACAAGCTATTTTGGATATGCGTTTGCAGCGCCTTACCGGTCTTGAGCGTGACAAAATCGAAGAAGAATATCAGAATCTGCTGGCTGTTATTACAGAGTTAAAAGCCATTTTGGCCGATGAAGAGAAAATTCTCGAGATCATCCGCGAAGAGCTGATTGAAATCAAAAACCGGTTTAATGATAAGCGCCGCACGGAGATTACAGACGGAGCGCCAGGTGACTTGATGGACGAGGATTTAATTCCGGTTGAAAAAATTATTATTACATTAACGCACAAAGGGTATATTAAGCGCCTGCCAATCTCCACATACCGGAGCCAGCGCCGCGGGGGACGCGGTATTCAAGGGATGGGCACGAATGAAAATGACTTTGTTGAGCAGCTGCTTACAACTTCCACCCATGATACGATCCTTTTCTTTACAAACAAAGGAAAAGTGTACCGTTTAAAAGGCTATCAGATTCCTGAATACAGCCGGACAGCGAAAGGGATCCCCCTCGTCAACCTTCTCGGTGTAGAACAAGATGAGTGGGTCAACTCTATGTTATTCGTTGAAGAGTTCACGGAGGATTCCTTCTTGTTCTTTGCGACTAAACAGGGTATCGTTAAGCGGACGCCATTGATGGATTACGCGAAAATTCGGACCAATGGCCTGATTGCTTTGAATATTCGTGACGAAGACGAATTGATTTCTGTTCGGTTAACAGATGGTGAAAAACATATTGTTATGGGAACACGCAACGGTATGCTCATTCGTTTTCCAGAGGACAATGTCCGTTCCATGGGTCGTACGTCAACAGGTGTAAAAGGAATCACCTTATCAGAAGGGGATTACGCGGTTGGAATGGAACTTGTTGAAGAAAATGATTATATATTAATTGTCACAGAAAATGGGTATGGGAAATTAACGCCTGAATCCGAATACCGCATTCAAACACGTGGTGGCAAAGGACTTAAAACGCTTAACATTACTGGCAAAAATGGGGCTCTTATCGCTGTTAAAACGGTCACTGGTGAAGAAGACCTTATGCTGATTACAATGGGCGGCGTTATGATTCGCATGGACATTGCAACAATTTCTATTACCGGCCGGAATACACAAGGCGTAAAACTTATTCGACTGGGCGACAACGCAACAGTGGCTACCGTTGCGAAAGTTGAAAAAGAAGACGAAGAAGAACTCGAAGAAGAATTAGAAGACGAAGAAAAACTCGAAGAATAAAGATAAAGCACAGGCGTTTCAATACTCCTGTGCTTTTTTTGTCTATCCATTTTGTTCTAATATCTTTATAATTAGGCATAAAGGCATGGGAGGAGGCGGCAAATGTATATAGCTCTTGAAAATATTAAACCAGGATATCTATTAAAAGAAGCAGTTATGGCTGGAACATCCAATCCCATCATCTCATCCGGGACGATGTTGACAGACCAGCATATTCGGTTTTTACGTGCTTTTTCTATCCAATCAGTAGATGTAATAGTAGAAGAAGATTCGCCCGCATCATTATACTCAGCATCGCCATCGATTAGTGCGCTGCCTATGAACGACCCAATGGAGCGACTTTATTTTAAAACGTTGAAAAGTGTTAAAGAAGAATTTCAACGGTGGCAGTCAGGCATGAATGTGGAAATTGCCCGGATGCGTACTATCATTTTGCCAATTCTGGAGTATACGTTAGAAAATCCGGAACAGCTTCAAAAAATTTCAGCTTACTCTAAAAAAGACGTATATCTTTATCATCATACACTATCAGTTGGGCTGCTGAGCGGCATGATCGCCCAAAAGCTGAATTATGACAAAGGATTAATCATTCAATCGGCTCTTGCTGGATTATTAGCAGACTGCGGCATGTCAAAAACCAAAATGTCTCTGTTAACAAAAAGTACAGCGCTGACTGAGAATGAATACAAAGAAATTCAAAATCATCCTGTCGCCAGTTACAAAATGGTAAAAGATTTAAAGCTTTTAAAACCGGAAGCGAAGCTGGCAATTTATCAGCATCATGAACGCTTAGACGGATCTGGTTATCCTGCGGGTGCAAAAGGAAATGCAGTACATGCGATCTCACAATTAATCGGACTGGCGGATACATACCATGCATTGACGACCGAGCGGCTGTTTCGGGGAAGACAATCTGTTTTTAAAGCTGTTGAAATGATTCAGCAGGATTTATTCGGACAGTTTGATCTTTCTGTTATGGATGCCTTATTTTCATTAGTAGCGGAATTATCTCCAGGCATGCAGGTCACATTATCAAATGGAAGTGAAGGAAAAGTGATGTTTGTTCAACCGGGACATAAAACAAGACCGCTCGTTCAGCTTCCAAATGGAGACGTCATAGATCTAGTAAAACGAAGAGACTTGTACATCGAAAAAAGTGAAGAGAAAACAGCCAATTAAAAAAGGCTGTTTTTTTCAAAAAAGGCTTGCTCTTTAATTTTATACATGGTATATTATTTAAGTCGTCAGATGGCGACAGCAAAAACGAAACAAATTGAACATTGAAAACTGAACAAAATCAATAAAAACGTCAACGTTTTAAGCAAGAAACTTCTATGTAAGATGCTTGTCATCTTACATAGAAACAATTGAGCAATCAAACACTTTTTGGAGAGTTTGATCCTGGCTCAGGACGAACGCTGGCGGCGTGCCTAATACATGCAAGTCGAGCGGACTTGACTGAAAAGCTTGCTTTTCTGTTCAAGTCAGCGGCGGACGGGTGAGTAACACGTGGGCAACCTGCCCTGCAGATTGGGATAACTCCGGGAAACCGGGGCTAATACCGAATAATATCGAAGATTTCATGATCTTCTTTTGAAAGACGGTTTCGGCTGTCACTGCAGGATGGGCCCGCGGCGCATTAGCTAGTTGGTGAGGTAACGGCTCACCAAGGCCACGATGCGTAGCCGACCTGAGAGGGTGATCGGCCACACTGGGACTGAGACACGGCCCAGACTCCTACGGGAGGCAGCAGTAGGGAATCTTCCGCAATGGACGAAAGTCTGACGGAGCAACGCCGCGTGAGTGAAGAAGGTTTTCGGATCGTAAAACTCTGTTGTCAGGGAAGAACAAGTACGGGAGTAACTGCCCGTACCTTGACGGTACCTGGCCAGAAAGCCACGGCTAACTACGTGCCAGCAGCCGCGGTAATAC